>JADYYC010000339.1 GCA_020853835.1 Anaerolineales bacterium | reverse complement strand
CATAGATGAGGCTGAAGCGAAGCTGGGATTCTTGCGGGGTTCCGTTGAGGTAAAGCGCGCCGTGGGGATAACTGTCAGCCGGCCCAGCCGCAAACAGGAGCTGATCATCCGCCAGAGATTCGAGCTCGAAGTAGTAATCAGCCCCAAAAGAGCCCTGGATGGGCGAAAAACGAAATGTATATTCGTCCGAATTGTCGCGCGATGCCGGGATGATCGCGGAGGTCTGGAGGTCGAATGTATCGGAGGGGTTGTTTCGCAAGTGAAACAGGACCTCGCCGCCAGCATTGGATAACGGATCAGACCACAGCTTGACCCCTTGCAGCCCGGCATAGCGGGGCGTGAAAGACTGTCCGATGGCGTGCCCGCGGTCCTGAGCAACCCAGGTGGACAGTTCGGGTTGTTCGATTTTTACGACATCTGCTGAACAGGCGCAAAGTCCGCTCGCAAAAAAAAGCACGAGCGCATATACAATTAGCCGGTCACGCCTCATCGCCGGTCTGGCCCGAAGAGGAAAGATCGATTTTGTCTATGTCGGCCTGGCGCAGCCGGTAAATCGTCTCTTCCAGGATCATCCGGTTAAACCCGATCAGGTCGGCGAGCAGCCCGATCAGAAAGGTTTGAAATCCGACAATCAACATCACTGCCGCTAAAATGACGGATTGGATGTGACCCTGCCCTTGCCCGACTATCGCAAAGTAAATGTAGCGTATCGCCAGGATAAGCCCGCCGATGACCAGGATCGTTGCGATGGCTGAAAACACCCGCAAAGGGCGGTACATGGTGTATGAGCGCAGGATCGTCGAGATGGAGTAGGCCAGGTATTGCGGAATGCTCCGGATCAACCTGGAGGGGCGCGTCTGGGGGTTTGTGCGCACGGGCACATAGGCTACGGTCATGCGGCGGTTGCCAGCCTGGATAAGCGTTTCCAACGTGTAGGAGTATTCGCTCAGAACGAGCGTGCGCAGCGCGGCTTCGCGGCTCAGGGCGCGGAAGCCGCTGGTAGCGTCTGGAACCTTCAAGCCCGAAGCGCGCGCCACGACCCAGCTCCCCCACTGTTGGAGCATGCGCTTGGCCGGCGAGAAGGCGTCCAGCTTGGCGACGCCCCGGTCGCCGACTACGATATCAGCCTGGTCGCGTAAAATGGGGTCGATTAAACTCTGGATGTCTTCGGCGTTGTATTGGTTATCGGCGTCGGTGTTGACGATGATGTCTGCCCCGCGGCGGAGGCTGGCTTCTAACCCCGCCTTGAAAACGGCGGCCAGCCCGCGGTGATTGTGAAGCCGGACGATGTGATGCGCGCCGCAGGCGGACGCGACTTCGGCCGTCTCGTCCTGGCTGCCGTCGTCGATGACGAGATACTCGATCTCGTCGACGCCGCCCAACTCACGCGGCAAAGCCTGCAACGTCACGGGCAAAGTATGCGCTTCGTTATAACAGGGTATCTGAATGATCAGTTTCACGAACGACTGTCTCAGCGGGGTTTGACGATTATTGGCAAGTATATCATTGGCTGGCGCAAATTCCAGGCCCCCGTTCCTACCCAATTACCTGCCCAATCATACACGACCGCGTAAACAGCCATTCCATTTTGAAATGGGACTTCCGAACTGTCGAGGATGAAGCTCCAGCCGTCGGAGGGATCCCAGTCTTCACCGAGGAAACGCCAATCCGGGCTCAGCCAATCCGCCGAGTGGTAATAAAAGCGAACCAGGCCGACCCCGCTGTTGGTGTCGCGCGCGGCGACCTGCAAAATGACCTGGGACGAGGTCAACGCGCCGCCATCTACAGGGTTGATAAAGCTCGCGGTGGGGTCATCATGATCGTTGTAAAGCGACAGGCGGTAAATGTAATCGGCGCCGCCGGCTTCTGGATGATCCCAGGCTTGAACTTTGATATAGTAAGCGCCAGCCCGCCGTACCTTGTAGCTGATGAACGAGTCGTTTTGCTCGAATTGAACCAGGTCATCGTTGACGGCTATCACAGAGCTGCCATCGCTGTCAATCAACGCCAGAGTCGTGTCCAGCGGCGATCCGAGACCCATCGCCCGGATGCGGATGCCGATCTGATCGCCTGCCGCTGCCTGGAAGCGGTAGAAATCCTGATCGCCGTTCGGGCAGATTTTACCGTCGACGGTCTGGCCGTAGCTGATCAGCGTGGCCTGGGCAGGGCTGTTGTCTGCGTCGCTGCAGGCAGGCGGCGGATCGCTGGTGATGCTCACATCGTCGATGTACCAGCCCGCATACCGGTTGTTGGCGCTGTCCAGGGTGGCGAAAAAGAACCTTATCCGGATGCTCTGCCCGGCGTACTGCGCCAGGGAAATTGCCGGGCTTCTAAGCCAATATCTTTTAGGCTCGTCGCTGAGTTGGATGACGTCCGTGAACGGCCCCCCGTTCACGGAAATCTGGACCCAGCGCTGATCCCATTGCCTTTCGGCTGTTTCGGTTTCGGTCTGGTAATAGAACCGCAAGTAATAGCTGCCGCCGGCTGGGATATTGATCGGGACCGAGGTCAGGTAACCCGAATTCGGGCTGCCGGTGTCATAGCCGTTCGAGCCGCCTGGATTGTATTTCCAGCCCTGCGAGCCGCCCGGGGTGCGGTTGGCCTGGCTGGATAAGGTCCAGTTGACCGGGCTCCAATTGCCTGGCGACCCCTCCATGTTGTCCGAGAAGGGCGCCGTGATCGCGTTAGCGGGCGGCGGAGAGGTCGGACTGATCACCAGCGTTCTGGAACTGCTCCAACTGCTTTGGCTGTTTGCGGCGTTCCTGGCCTTCACGCGCCAGGTGTAAGTGCCCGGTGAGAGCGAGTTGAGGTGCCAGAAGTAGCGGTTTTCCCAGGGGGTTAGCAGAATTTGGGTGGAACCGGATAAGACCTCGAGCTGGAACTGGGCGGCGCTGCCGGCGCTCTCCCAGGACAGGCTTAAAGATGCATCGGCTGGGTAACTGGCGTTGTTTGCGGGCCAAACCAGGGTCGGAGCGGGGGGGGTGGTGGTGCGTGACTGCACAACGACCGACGATACTGAATTTGCGCCAACGTGGTTATCTGCCAGGTTGGAGTCGTTCGAGTAGAACGTCTCGCCTCTGCCCTGCCGGTTGGCGTCCGAAAACAAGGTGGCCTGGATGTTTGAACCAACCAGGATCGATTCAACATTGTCATCCCCCACAGGCCCCAGTTGGGCGGCGGTGTTGTACGTCCCGGCGGAGAGCGTGACACATTTGCCCTGGAAATCCGGACCGGCAAAGAGACTGACCTGGTTTGCGGCAGGGTTGCAGGCGGGCGGCGGCTCGGGGCAGGTGAAGTTCTTGCTGTAATGGATCAAGCCCGGCAGTCCGCTTGCCTGGTTTTGGGCTTTGTCCCGGATGGTCAATGCCACGCTGAGCGGTCCGTCCGGCACGTTGGCGTTGCACATGTCCCAATCCAGCGCAAATTCGCTCGTGTTGAATGCGCTCCCAATCGTCTGCCATTGGCCGTTGAACAGCGCCTGAAACTGGACGCTGTAGATCCCGCTGTTTTCGTCCGTTGCCCAGCCCTGCAAAGGCAGCACGCGACTCGAGATGATCGAGCCGTGGGGCGGGCCAGTTATGCCTCCCACGGGCGGGATGTGATCGGGGCTCATGAAATTCTGAGAAAGGTAATTGGTCTGGGTCGAAGTGCACACATCGGAGGAGCGGCAGTAGGAGAGGTCAGAAGGGATGCGCGGCCGGCCGCCATTGATCGAAACATCGTTGAAAGTGATATCGATCGAGGTGCCCCAATATGAAGCCGAGGACGTATGCACCATGAAATGCAGGTGATTTCCAGAGCTCACGCCCGTATCATCGGCGATCCCGATAAACTGTCCCTGGCGGACCGGTGCGCCAACCGTGCGCAATTCCACCGGAATGCTGTTTTGAGCGAGATGCATATAGAGTTGGTAGGTTATGGGCCTGGTGGAGGCGTCTTCCAGGACGATGTAGTTGGCGTTGGTTTCATTTCCGTTTGGATGCGTCCAGACTGCCTGACGCACGGTCCCGCCCTTTGCGGCATGGACGTTGAACATCCCGCTTGGGTAACCTGGTTTGGCAAAATCGAAAGCAAAATGGGCGCTTCCGCTCGGGGTATAGCGGTCATGACCCACGCTCTGCGTCAATGCCATGGTATCGCCTCCGGCGAAAGGGAGGTAATAACCCGTGATCGGCGCCGCGACCGCCGCCGCCTGGTATTCTGCGATCTGGATCCAGTCGATCCTTTGTTCCTCTGGGATGAGATCTCCCGGCATTTCGTTCATCACCAAAGGCCAGAGGCGGTCGGACGGTAGAAAAGCCGCCCACCCCTGGTCGGTCCGCCGCGCCAGAGCCAGGCCCGGTTCAAGGGGGACGACCTGTCCGGTTTCTTGATCCAGCGGTATCATCCAGGCTGTAGCCCATTTTCCATCTTTTGAGATAACGATGTTTTCGATCTGGGTGTCGTATAAGAGCAGGGCCATTGCACCTGTCTTCTCGCCCTCCATGGCTTTCTTGATCGCCGCCCGGATAGCTTCTGTCTCGGGCGAAGTCTGTGCACTTTCAGGCGTGGGCGTGGGCGCCGCGGAGACCGCCAACTGCTGGACGCCCCAAGCGGTTATGAGAATGGCGAGTACGAAAAGCCCCAGGTATAGAAAAATCCGCCGGTTGATCATCGTTCGCTACACCAGTTCGACCTTATTTAATCTACAATGGACAGAATAGATGTCCGTTATCCAGCGATCAAAGACGGTGATACCACGGATGATTGACATAGGGGGTATAACAGGGTCGATCTGATTTTTTGAACGGACGACGCCCTGAGCAGGAGGCGCGGGTTGGGAGAAAAAAGCGACGGTTGTGACAAAGCCGATCAAAATGATTATATCACGCAGCGCGGTTGATATAATTTCAGCTATGTCTGGAAAGGCGCGGCCAGTTCGACGGGTCAGGGAGAAAGCCTTGCGATTTCTCAATCCGTTGATGTACGTCTTCATCCTGATGCTTATGGCTTGCATGAACCATGCCAGCGCAAATGCACAGTTTGCCGATTTGTCGTTGGCGGGATCGTTGATTGGCTCTAATGCCCAAGCTGCAGAGGTACTCCAACAGCAAACCCCCACTCAAACGCCCAGCTTGACCCCAGAGAGCGCCATAAGCACTACCCCGACTGTCACCGCCACGCTTACTTCGACGGTGCCATCTGCCGCCGGAACGCTCACGCTGACCGCGCTCGCATCGGCCTCGCTGGAGCCCACCATCACGGATACGGTCGCCTCAACCCAGGCGGCTGACTGGACGCCGACCCCATCGGCAACTGTCTCCATAACCCCTGAAGCGGCGCCTACCGCAACGCCCAGTGATTTCCCGACCACACCTCCTGAAACGGAATTACCCCCTGAGTTGACACCCTCCTCAACCGCGACCCTGATACCCTATCCTACGCTCGGGTTCCGGCTGGCGACACCGACGCATACCCCATACTTGCTCGTTTTAGAACACCCCGCTGACGTTACGGAACTACCTAAGCAGCGCGGCGCTAAATCGATCTGGCTGGCGCCGCGCGGGCTGGCTCGTTTATGGCCGGTATTGCTCATCTTCGCGATTTGGGTTGGGCTGATCGCCTGGTTCGCCATAGTGCATTACCTGGATCGCCGCTGAGCAGGTATCTCAGGCCCTCGCCTCGTCCATCATCAAGGGCTGAGAGAAAGCTAAAAGCTGCCCCGCTTCAGAACAGAACCGGCGCCGAAAAGACCAGCATGAACCGGTCGATCAGATGCGCTTCGCCGCCTCGGGATCGGTTTTTTGGTGATGGTTGTGCCAGAGTTTGAAGTGTTCCAGGCTTGAGCCGCCGATAAATTCTCTCAGGATGGAATTATCCGGGATTAAATCAGCCTCTAACGGCAGGAACCACTCCAGCAAAGCAAGCAGGCGCTTGGCTTCGATATACTCCCGGCTGCCAACCTGCACCTGGCGTAATAAGGGTTCGGCAAACGGCTTGAGGGCAGAGAGCTCATACACCAGAGCCGAATTGAACATGACATTCGAGTTTTCCTGGAAGGGGAAGATATAGCGCTTTTCACCCCGGCGAACCGATTCCCAGCGCTGTATCGTCGTCTGTGCCGAATAGCCGCGCTCGCGCGCATCCCGGATGATGCGGCGGATCAGGCGGGTATCCGTCGTCGAGATGCGGTTGTGCCGGTCCAGATTGATCTGGGTCAGAGCGGAAACGTAGATGCGAAAGGTCTGACTCGCCGGGAAGCGGGTAAATAGCTCTGGGTTCAGGCCGTGAATGCCCTCCATGATGATGATCTCATCGGGTCTGAGTTCGGCAACCTCGGCCCCCTCGCGCTTTCCGCTCACAAAGTTGTAACGCGGCAGGTGCACACTTCCACCGGAAATGAGGACGGACAGGTCGGCATCCAGACGTTCCAGATCCACAGCGCGTATCGATTCGAAGTCCGGTTCTCCATCTTCATTCAAAGGTGTCAGATCTCGATCGATGAAATAATCATCTATTGCGAGCGGAAAAGGCGAGAGGCCGTATGCGAGGAGCTGCACGGCCAGCCGTTTCGAGAAAGTTGTCTTTCCGGAAGACGAAGGGCCCGCGATCAGCACCACGCGCACTTCCTGACTGCGATTTAAGATTTTCCGAGCAATTTCACTGACGTGCTGCTCGTGGAGCGCTTCGGATACCAGGATGATTTCGTCGCCGCGTTTGATTTTTATCGCATCATTGAGCGCTCCCACGCTGGAAATCCCCAGGCGGTCTAACCATGCGCCGTACAGGCGAAAGGTGTTGAGCAGCTTGGGGTATTCAGGCATCGGCAACACTTCGGTAGGGGCGTGCCGCCGTGGAAACCTGAGGGTGAAACCTTCTCCGGCGCGGTAGATTGCAAACCAGCGCAAATAGCCGGTTGATGGAACCATGTAACCATGATGGTAGTCAAGGTGGTCTTTCAACTGGTACACGGTCAGGTAGTTTTTGGTGCGGTGCATGAGCAGGCGCACCTTCTCGTTATCCCCTTTTTTGCGGAAATAGTCGATCGATTCGCTCAACGGCATTTCCTGGCGTGTAAAGGGAAGGTCGGCTTCCACCATGCGCCTCATGGCTGTCTCAAGGATAGCGAGTTCGCGCTTGTCGAGCGGCGGCCGTTCAAAGACCTGGCAGAAATAACCCCCCGATGAGACAGAATGATCCACGCGCAGTTCCGCCTCCGGGAAACACTCCTCGAAGGCGGTTTCCAGCAGAAAGACCAGAGAACGGCGATAAATCAACATGCCGTCTGCCTCGCCCATGGTTACGGGGCAGACGGTGGAATCCATCTTGATGGGAAAAGTCAGTTCGCGCAGCTCGCCGTTGACAATCGCGCCGACAATAGGGGGGGTGTCTCTTTCTGGAAGGATGCTCAAAAAACGCCCTACCGCGGCATGACGTGGGCCGCTGAGAACGCGCCCATCCGGCAGGTGAACCTCCACCAGATGGTGCGCCGAGCCCAGGGATATTTCTGGATCTGGTTGCAAGAACATTTCTAACCCGCTGCTATGACCTGTTTATTAATGGAGAGGTATTTTATCACTTTTATAAGTGTAACGCTTCTTGTGCTTTTGCGGCCTTGCGACTTTGTAATATCTATCGATAAAAAAACACCTGGATCGGCGAATTCCAGCCGATCCAGGTGTCTTAGGGTTGGTCAGGTCTCAATCAATCAGCGATGCTTTCAACTCCACAGCACAGCACCAGTTCTTTGGCTGCTTTAACTTCATCCAGTCGCCCAACGGGCGTTATGTGAGGGGCAGATTTCAGGACCTCGGGGGTTTCGTGAGCTTCTCGGGCGATCTCCCGCATCACTTCTACGAACTTATCGAGCGTCTGTTTGCTTTCAGTCTCGGTTGGCTCGATCATCAATGCCTCATGCACGATGAGTGGGAAGTAGTTTGTCGGCGGGTGTAGATTGTAATCCATCATCCGCTTTGAGATATCCAGGGCGTGGATCTCTGGAGCGTCGTCCCATTGACCTTCGACCACAAACTCGTGCATGCATGGACGGTCATACGCCAGGTGATAATAATCTTTGAGCAGGTGCATCAGGTAATTGGCGTTCAGGACCGCGTGCTCTGCGACCCTGCGCAGGCCCTCGGGGCCAAGCATGCGGATATAGGTATACGCGCGCACCATCATCCCGAACTGCCCATGGAACGACTTGACGCGTCCAATGCTTTGCTTTGGCTGGACAAAGCCATACAAAGGCGGCATGTCCTCATCGCCTTCTTCGATGATGTCTACAACCGGGTAGGGCAGGAAGTCCACCAGGTGCGCCGCGACCCCGACCGGGCCGGACCCCGGACCGCCTCCGCCGTGGGGCGTGGAGAACGTCTTGTGGAGGTTGTAGTGCATCACGTCGATCCCAAGATCGCCGGGGCGCACGATCCCCAGGAGGGCGTTCATGTTCGCCCCATCTCCATAGACCAGCCCGCCCGCTTCGTGAACCAGGCGGCAGACTTCGATGACGTTTTCGTCGAACAGCCCGAGCGTGTTGGGGTTTGTGAGCATCAATCCGGCAAGCGTCTCGTCGCAATGGGATTTGAGAGCTTCCAGGTTGACGTTGCCGCGCTCGTCGGACTTTAACTCCACCACCTGCATTCCGCTCATCGCTGAGGTAGCCGGGTTGGTGCCGTGGGCTGAATCGGGGATCAAGATCTTGGTGCGCTTGGTTTCGCCGCGCGATTTAAAATAGGCCCGGATGATGAGCACGCCGGTTAACTCGCCCTGGGCGCCGGCTGCTGGTTGCAGGGTCATACCTGCAAAACCGCCGATTTCGCCCAGCCATTTCTGCAATTCATACATCAACAGGAGGTTGCCCTGGATGGTCTCGATAGGCTGGAGCGGGTGAGAGAGGGCGAACCCCGGCAACCGGGCGGTATCCTCGTTGATCTTGGGGTTGTACTTCATGGTACAGGAACCGAGAGGATACATTCCCTGGTCAATGTTGTAATTCAGCTTGGAGAGGTGGGTGAAATGGCGCACGACATCCACCTCGGAGAGCTCGGGCAGCGGAAGGTCCTGGCGCAGAAGAACGGGCAGCTCGGCCAGGGGCACGTCTGGCTCGGGGTAGCGCATGCCAATCCGGCCCGGCACCGACAAATCGCATAACAATGGTTCAGTCATTGGACACCTCCGCCAATACGTCCGCCAGCATATCGATATCATCTCTGCTGTTCATCTCAGTCACCGCGATCAGCATGTGGTTCGCCAGCTCGGGATAGTCGTTGCCCAGGTTGTACCCGCCTAGAATGCCTTCACTCAGCAGATACATGTTGATCTCATCAACCGGCCCAGGGCACTTCACGACGAACTCGTTGAAGAACGGCTGGTCCGACCAGAGCGAGAAACCGGGGAGCGAGCCGATGCTGCGCGCCGCGTAATGGGCTTTGTGATAGCACAGCTCGGAAACCTGGCGAAGACCATGTTTGCCAAGTGTGCTCATATAAACGGTAGCTGCCAGGGCCATCAGACCCTGGTTTGTGCAGATATTCGAAGTGGCTTTTTCCCGCCGGATATGCTGTTCGCGCGCGGTCAGTGTCAGCACATAGGCGCGCTGCCCGCGATTGTCGACCGTCTCGCCTACCAGCCTGCCGGCCATTTTGCGCACATATTCCATACGGGTGGCGAGGATCCCCAGATAGGGTCCGCCAAACGAGAGCGGGATGCCAAGCGGCTGGCCCTCCCCGGTTACGATATCTGCCCCAAACTTTCCGGGCGGGGTGAACAGACCGAGCGCGATCGGGTTGACCGAAACGGCCAGGAGCGCTCCGGCTGCATGTACTTTGTCGGCCAACCGGGTATAGTCGTAGACACGGCCAAAGAAATCCGGGTATTGGACGATGACCAGGGCTGTGTTTAGATCGATCAGGTCTTCCAGTGCTTCTGGCCCTTTAGAGAGGCTCGATAAATCTTCATCGCCGACGATCTCGATCTCGGAACCCTGATTATAGGTGCGCAGGTTCTGGCGATAGTGTGGGTGAAGAGCCGGAGAAACAACGACGCGGTTGCGCTTGCCTCGGAAATTGGCGTGCGCCATGGCGACGGCTTCCGCAACCGCGGTAGACCCGTCGTAATGGGAGGCGTTCGAGACATCCATATCCGTCAACGCGGTTATCAGGCTTTGATAATCGAAAATCGCCTGAAGCGTGCCTTGCGAGAGTTCGGGCTGGTAGGGGGTATAAGCCGTGAGGAACTCTCCCCGCCTGATGATCGCATCGACCACGCTGGGCACGTAATGGTGGTACGCCCCCGCGCCCAAGAAACAGATCATATCTTCCATGCTCTCATTGGAGACTGCGATGCTCTGCATTTCCTGGAGCACTTCCATCTCAGTCAAAGCGGGCGGCAAATTAAGATCTGGGAAGCGATGCGGCGCCGGCACGTCCTGGAAAAGATCATCCAGGTTCGAAATCCCAATCGTGCGGAGCATCTCCTCGCGATCTTCTTGAGTATGTGGAATAAACATGTTCACTCCTGTAGCTGCGGTCAAGCCGCCGCTTGGTTATTCTTTTTCTTCGACGTGCTTCTGATAACCGGCTGCGTCAAGTAAGCCGCCCAATTCGGAGGGGTCGGTAATCTCGATCTTTACCATCCAGGCCTCTCCGTAAGGATCGCTGTTCACCAGCTCGGGCTTGTCGGGCAGGGCATCGTTGACCGCCAGTACCTTGCCACCCACGGGCAGATAAACGTCTGCCGCAGCTTTGACCGATTCGAGAGTGGCGCAGCTATCGCCTTTTGCGTGTGTCTCACCTTCGGCGACAACAATTTCAACAAATACGATGTCTGAGAGCTGATCCTGGGCGAAATCGCTGATACCGATGGTGCCGGTGGTTCCTTCGACTCGAACCCATTCATCATTTGTGGTAAATTTCAGATCTGCCGGGATATTCATGTTTTACTCCTTATTCTCAAAATGGTTAATTGAAGACCTGCTAAACGCAAAGGCGCACACATAGGTTGTGTGCGCCTCTGTCTGTAACCTGAGAGATTCACACCGGTTGCGCCAGTGCTTGCCCCGTCGGTGTCCTCAAATGCGCCGGGATCGGGTCCTTGGTGCGCAAAAGTGGACTTTCCAGAGTTTTTCAGGATCAGAGTCCTTCTACCTGAGAGTTTCACCTGAAAGCGCTCATTCAGATTTGCCCCTTCGGTGCCCGGAAGACCCCCCGGGTCTCTCCTCAGTTCCTGTTTTCTATTGGTCTAACCGCCCGAAATTCCCGGGCAGACACTTCGATTCTATGGTTTGAAGGATGAAATGTCAAGTGAGAGACTGGGGAAGATGGAACTTTGCGCATGACCTATTCACGCTCCTGGCGTTCCACACTTTTCCAGGCCCTGTCTTGAAGACCGGGTGCGGGCTGCTTAGACCCAACCCTGACCTTTGATCAGGTTCGTAACCACCGGGATGTCGAACATCTCGCCCTGGTAGGCTTTGTATGCCCAATAGAACATGACAAACCACAGGATGAGGCCGCAGCCGAATGTAAACGTAGCGATGATCGGTACCAGGATAAAGAGGATGACCCCGATGACCAATGATTGGACCGCGTGAAATTTGATAAACGGCCGGTTTTTCTTATCTTCGATTAAAAGCATAATGATCGAAATGACCGGAGCGAACACATAGCTCAACGCCGCCCATAGCTTGTCGTCGCTTGTAACATCTGTTGCTGGCGCTGTTTCTACCTGATCGGACATGTTATCCTCCTGACTGTTTTGTGAACAAAATGAACTTGCGTGAAATTTAACTCCTG
>JADYYC010000338.1 GCA_020853835.1 Anaerolineales bacterium | reverse complement strand
GTTTCGGGCAGGTTCTTCACCATCTGCACCGCGCTCGCCAGCGCCAAATCGCCCGCCGGCCAGACGTCCGGGCGCCTCAACGCCATCAAGAGGTAGATTTCGGCCGTCCATGGTCCGATGCCCTTCTGCTCTATCAGCTTTGCACGCACCTCGTCGTCCGCAGCAGTCTCTAGCCGGGCCAGGTCAAGGCGGTCTTCCAGAATCGCTTGCGCCAGTTCCCGGCAGTAGCGGCTTTTCTGGCGGCTAAAGCCAATTTTCTTGAGCTCTACATCGTCGAACTTAAGAAAATGATGCGGCGTCAGAGGGTCAGCCGCCTGTCTGAGGCGGTCGAAGGCCGCCTTGGCGGACGCCAGCGAGACTTGCTGTTCGAGGATGATGTGCACCAGGGTCGGGAACCCGGGCTCGCGCCGCCAGAAGGGAGGCGGGCCGTATGCCAGGATGACCTGTTCCAGGTCGGCGTCGAGACTGGTCAGCGCCTCTAAGCCTTCTTGAAAGGCGTCCTCATTTAGAGAGTTTTGAGATAGATCTGAGAAGTCGGGCTTCCTAATGACGAGGGGCTTGTGGTCAGGCATTTGCAGTTAATTAATGGTAGAACAGGCTTTTATTTCGGGGAATTGGTACAATGTGCAATCATACCAACAATTGGAGGAATCTGGTGCGTTTCGATGAACTGAACTGGTTTGATGTCGAGAGCTATCTCCAAACGGAAGACCGGCTGATGCTGGTGCTGGGTTCCTGCGAGCAGCACGCCTATCTGAGCCTGTTGACCGACGTCCGCATTCCTCTGGCGCTTGCCGACGCCGCGAGCGAGCAGACGGGCGTGCTGGTCGCGCCGCCGCTCAATTTTGGCAGCTCGAGCTACTTCATGGCTTATCCGGGCACGCTGAGCCTGAGGGTCACCACCCTGATGGATTTGGTCGAGGACCTTGTCCGCTCAGCCTTCCGGCACGGATTCCGGCGCATCTTGATCCTGAACGGACACGGCGGCAACGACCCAGCCCGCGGCCGCCTGTATGAAATTGCGGGCGAGCTTTCCGGTCTGCGGCTGGCATGGTATTCCTGGTGGAACTCGCACAGCGCCGAGGCGTTGGCGCAGCAGCACGGTCTGCGCTCCAGCCACGCCGGTTGGATCGAAGCGTTCCCGTTCACGCGGGTTGCAGACCTGCCGGCGACGGAAAAGGTCCCGCCGCGAGTCCCCGGCCTGCTCGGCGCCGCGGAAGCGCGCCAGGTGTATGGCGATGGCATGTTCGGCGGCCCCTATCAGGTGGATGAGCAGATCATGGACGATCTTTTCGACGCGCTGCTGAAAGACGTCCTTTATCTGCTGCAATTCGAGTGACAGGCCCTCGGAGCGGCTCGAATGTCGTCCGGAGGGCAAGTTGCCACGCGTTTCCGCGTTTTCTCATCTTCCTTTGGTACAATGAAAGCATAAAAATTCAAAGGAGTTCCGATGTCAGAAAAACAGATTGTCCTAGCTGAAAAAGCGCCCAAGGCGCTCGGTCCGTACAATGTCGCAAACCGGTTTGGCGAATTAGTGTTTGCATCCGGACAGCTTGGGCTGGACCCGGCGAACGGCGAGCTGGTCCCGGGAGGGATCGAAGCAGAGACCCGCCAGGCCCTGTTGAACATGCAGAACGTCCTGGAAGCTGCCGGAAGCTCGCTGTCCCGCGTGCTCAAGACCACCGTGTTCTTGAGAGATATGGGCGATTTTGCCAAGATGAACGCCATTTATGCGGAGTATTTCAACGCGGACTTTCCGGCTCGCTCTACTATTCAGGTCGCGGCCCTTCCAAAGGGCGGGGCGATCGAGATCGAAGCCATTGCCTATCTGGCGCACTGACCTCGCCAGGAAGGCACACCCCGTTACTTATCTCCTGGCGCCTGAAGACCTGGATTGCAAGTCTGAGATCACCGCCGGCACCCTGCCATAGCGCCATGGTCAAAGTCTCCGTCGTTGTCCCATGCTACAACGAGCAGGATACCATCCAGTTGCTTCTACAGGCGGTGTATGCTCAAACCTTTCCGAACGATCAGATGGAAGTGATCGTTGCGGATGGGCTTTCGAGTGACCAGACTCGCCCGCGCATTGCAGCCTTTGCGGCGGACCATCCCGATTTAGTCGTTCGCATCGTGGATAACCCCAAACGGATTATCCCCGCCGCTTTGAATTGCGCCATCGGCGCCTCTCAGGGCGAGATCATCGTCCGGCTCGATGCGCATTCCGTGCCCGATGCTGATTATGTAGCTCGCTGCGTGGCGGGGTTGGAGCAGGGCCTGGGCGATTCAGTCGGCGGCGTGTGGGAGATCCGTCCGCGTAATTCAAGCTGGCAGGCGCGCGCGATTGCCCTGGCAGCCGCCCACCCTCTCGGCGTCGGCGATGCCCAATACCGTTTCACCCGCAAGGCCCAGCCGGCGGATACGGTGCCGTTTGGGGCGTTCAGGCGCAGCCTGGCTGAGCAAATTGGGCTGTTCGATGAAAGCCTGTTGACCAACGAGGATTATGAATTCAATGTGCGCCTGAGGGAAGCGGGCGGGCGCATCTGGCTCGACCCGTCGATCCGTTCGGTCTATTTTGCGCGCGCCACGTTCAAAGACCTTGCCCGCCAGTACTGGCGCTATGGTTATTGGAAGGCGCGCATGTTGCGCCGGTATCCAAAAACGCTGCGCTGGCGGCAGGCGCTGCCCCCGGTGTTTGTGCTCAGCCTGGCGCTGCTGCTCGTCATGGCAGTTGTGTGGCCCTTCGCAGGCTGGATATTCGTGATAGAATCCTCGATCTATGTCATGGTTCTCTTGCTGGCAGGGATACACCTGGCATGGGCGCGAGGCGATTTATCCCTGATCGTCGGGCTGCCGCTGGCAATCGCGACGATGCATTTCTCATGGGGCGCCGCCTTTATTTGGAGCCTGATTTCTGGATGAGCGAAAACGGAAAAAATCAACGCACCTTCCGTTGGCAGTTGCGTGTCGGTGAACGCCGTACTTTGCTGATTTTCGGAGATCTGCTGGTGGGTTTGGTGGCTCTGGGGATCGCGCTTTACTATTGGGGAACCAGCGAGCGATTTATGGGTTTCTCGCTGGAATTCTTACAAAAGCGCGTACCAACCTGGTTTTATCTGCTGCCCCTGATCTGGCTGATCTGCCTTTTGATGGTCGAGCTTTACGACGTGCACCGGGCCGGCGACCGTTCGCATACCCTGCGCGGGGTGGCTGGCGCAGCCGCTCTGGGCCTGGTGCTCTACCTGGCGCTGTTTTTCTATTATAACCACCCTCCGACTTCGCTGCTGCCCCGCCGAGGGGTGGCCTCATTCTTAATCCTGATCTTTGTATTAACCCTTACGTGGCGCTGGCTGTATATTCATGTTTTTACTGGATCGCAGTTCATGCGCCGCGCCTTGCTGGTTGGCGGGGGAAAAAGCGGGCAAATGTTGCTGCGAACGGTCAGCCAACTTAACACCTCGCCGTTTGCCATGGTGGGCATCATCGACGATGATCACCGTATGCTTGGCAGGGTCATCCAAGACGTCCAGGTCATCGGGTCCAGCGCCCAGCTCCTGAAGGTGGTTCAAGAGAATAATATCTCGGATATCATCGTGGCGATCTCGGGCGAGATGCAGGGCGGCATGTTCCAGGCTCTGTTGGACGCGCAGGAGCAAGGCGTCGAGATCATCCGCATGCCCACCGCCTATGAAGAGGTGCTCAACCGCGTCCCGATCATGATGCTGGAGGCCAACTGGATCTTGAAATCCTTTGTCGATGAGCTGCGGGTATCCAGTTTCTTTTTATTAGCCAAACGGCTTCTGGATATTCTTGGCGGCTTGATCGGCACCTTGATCACGCTCGTCCTCCTTCCGTTTATTACAATTCTGACTCTACTTGATGATGGTCTGCCGGTCTTTTACCGGCAGACACGCTGCGGCAAAGGCGGGCAGCCTTATGCCATCCTGAAATTCCGTACCATGCGCCTTGATGCAGAGGCGGACGGGCAGCCGCGCTGGGCGCGCGAAGACGATGAGCGCGCCACGCGCCTCGGTCGCTTACTCAGAAGAACTCATCTCGATGAGCTGCCGCAATTCTTAAATGTGCTGCGCGGCGAGATGAGCCTGGTCGGGCCGCGCGCCGAGCGCCCCGAGCTGGTGGAATACTTTCAGCAGCACATCCCGTTCTACCGGGCACGCCTGCTGGTCAAGCCGGGCATCACGGGTTGGGCGCAGGTCAATTTCGGTTACGCTTCCAATATCGAAGAGACCATTGTGAAGCTGGAATATGACCTATACTACATCAAACACCGCAGCCTCTTCATGGATCTGATGATCCTTTTGCGTACCCCCGCAACGGTGTTGGGATTTCGAGGTCGTTAAAGCGATGAAATCACGCATCTTCATGCGCAGCAGGTTGATCTTGCTGGCTGACCTGGTGTTGATCGTGGTTGCGGCATTGGGGAGCTTTGCGCTGCGCACTGACCTGGGGCCGCTGTTCATTTATTACCTTCCGCAAGCCTACTGGCTGTTGGGGATCAGTTTGATACTCAAACCGCTGGTGTTCTACGTATTTGGCCTCTATCGCCGCTTATGGGTATATGCCAGCATTCAGGAGCTCAAGCTGGTCGTCGTGGTTGTTACGACGGCTTCGGTGCTTGTCTCGGTCGTGATCGTCGTGCTGCGCGCCGTTCAGGTTTTGCCGTTCTTCCCTCGCAGCACCTTGCCCATCGACTGGCTGGTCACGTTGATCCTCATCGGTGGGTTGCGGTTTTCGCTGCGCATCCTTTCCGACTCACAGCAGACAGCCGTAGCCCCGCGCAAGAGCCAGCGCCGGGTCCTGATCGTTGGGGCGGGCGATGCAGGCGCGCTGGTGGTGCGAGAGATGCAGAAGAACCAGTATCTGCGGCTGCTGCCGGTCTGCTTTCTGGACGATAATCCCGATAAGCTCGGACAGCAGATCCACGGCGTTCCTGTGGTTGGAACGTTGAACGATCTGGCGCGCATGGTTTTGCTTCACCGCATCCACGAGGTCATCATTGCCATCCCCAGCGCCCCCGGGAGCGTCATCCGGCAGGTCGCCGAGGTCTGCCGGAAGCATGGCATCCCTTTCCGCACCATGCCCGGCATGTACGAGCTTATTGGCGGCAAAGTCAATGTGAGCCGGCTGCGTGAGGTCGAGATCACCGACTTGCTGCGGCGCGAGTCGACCCGCATCGACGAGCACTTGATCGGCCAGAGCATCAGCGGGCGGTCCGTCATGGTCACCGGGGCCGGGGGCTCTATCGGGCTCGAGCTGTGCCGCCAGCTTGCCCGCTGGACGCCGCGCTCATTGATCCTGCTCGGGCATGGGGAGAACAGCATTTTCGAGACCCTGCTCGAGATCCAGGAGAATTTTCCCTCGCTGCCTGTTCACCCTGTGATCGCAGACGTGCGGGATAGCGACCGGTTGGCTCAGGTCTTTTCAGAATTGCGCCCTGAGATCGTCTTCCACACCGCCGCCCATAAACACGTCCCTTTGATGGAGGCCAACGTTGAAGACGCGGTTGCCAACAACGTCCTGGGGACGCGCAACGTGACCGAGGCTGCGATCAACTATGAAATCGAGAAGCTGGTTTTGATCTCGACCGACAAAGCCATCCGGCCCTCCAGCGTTTATGGGGCGACCAAGCGGTTGGCTGAAATGCTCGTGCTGGATGCCGCACGGCAGTCTGGACAGGCTTATTCCGTCGTGCGGTTTGGGAACGTGCTCGGCAGCCGGGGGAGCGTCGTGCCCTTGTTCAAACGCCAGATCGCAAGCGGCGGCCCGGTCACGGTGACCCACCCCGATATGAAGCGCTTCTTCATGACCATCCCGGAGGCGGTGCACCTGGTGTTACAGGCCTCTGCCATGGGGCAGGGGGGCGAAGTGTTCATCTTGAAAATGGGCGAGCAGGTGCGCATCCTCGACCTGGCGGAAGACCTGATCCGGCTGTCGGGCCTGGAACCCGGCAAGGATATCGAGATCGTTTACACCGGGATTCGCCCCGGTGAGAAGATGAGCGAAGAGCTCTGGGATCAATGGGCTCAGTATGAACCCACCTTCCACCCCGATATCGTGCTCCTCGCTGAAGAAGACCTGCTGAGCGGGGCTGACCTCCACGATACAGTGAATGAGCTTATTCACCTGGCGCGCGAGGGCGATTCCGCCTCGATCGTCAAGATTATGGACCGCTGCATCCCTGGCGCGGCGATCCGCAGCACGCCCACACCAGACCTGACGTCCTATTTCTAGGGGCTTCTTGCCCTTGAGGTTTGCGAATTGCCCGAATTGACGCCCAATGAATGGGAAAATTTCCTGGCTGGCTATCCGGATGCGCATATTTTGCAGAGCCGAGCCTGGGGAGATTTGAAATCGTCTTTTGGGTGGAAACCGCGCTATGTTGTTTCAGGGGGCGCGGGTTCTGATCAGGTCATTGGGGCGCAGATTTTGTTCAGGATGCTTCCGTTCAAACTGAGCATCGCATACATCGCCAAGGGGCCGGTCGGCTGCGGTTCGTTTCTCGACTGCCACGGTTTCACCGACGACCTGGATCGTCTATGCCGGCAAGAGAATGCGGTTTTTCTTGTCGTGGAACCCGATCTGTGGGAGGCGGAAGCAAGTAGCAATGAAGTGGCATCATTCCCCTCTGGCTTTGAGGCAGGATTTCAGACCATCCAGCCCCGGCGGACGCTCGTTGTAGATTTGCAGGGCGGCGAAGAGCAGATCCTGGCGCGCATGAAACAAAAGACGCGCTACAATATCCGCCTGGCTCAGAAAAAGGGGGTCACCGTGCGGATGAGCGCGGACATCGATGCATTTTACCGGTTGATCCAACTAACCGGGGAGAGGGATGTTTTCGGGGTTCACAGCCTGGAGTACTACCAGCGGGCATATACATTATTCTCACGTGAGGATCGCTGTGTTTTGCTCATGGCAGAGTTTGAGGACGAGCCGATCGCCGCGCTGATGGCTTTTCGACACGGTTCACGCGCCTGGTATTTCTACGGGGCCTCTGGAAACGAGCATCGCGAGCGCATGCCGGCATACTTGCTCCAATGGGAAGCGATGCGATGGGCGCGGGCGAACGGCTGCCTGAACTATGATTTGTGGGGCGTGCCGGACGTCGATGAGGCCGAGCTGGAAGCCGGGTTCACCTCGCGCAGCGATGGGCTGTGGGGGGTGTATCGCTTCAAACGCGGTTTTGGCGGTGAGTTGCGGCGCGCCCATCCAGCCATGAACCGCGTCTATAAACCGCTGCTTTACCAGTTCTATCGCTGGTGGTCGCCCCGGTTGTCTGGCAGGCAGGGATGAGCCGGTTTCGCCAATTTCGGGGAAGCCCTGAGGCCTGGAACGAATTGATCGCGCGCCTGCCCGGAGCGCATGTTCTGCAAACCTGGGAATGGGCGCAGGTTAAATCGCGCTTTGGCTGGCAGCCGCTGCCG
>JADYYC010000337.1 GCA_020853835.1 Anaerolineales bacterium | reverse complement strand
CTTAGAGAAATTTGCCGATCAGTGTATTCAATGCGGCGTCTGTCTGAATGTCTGCGATCTGCTAAATAAGCTGGATTTAACCCTCGGGGAGATCGCCCAGGCAGTTTGCCAGGACCAGGCCACCGATAATATCGTGGCGATGGTTCAGCGCTGCGCTTTGTGTGGGCGTTGTGGAGAGGCCTGCCTGGTCAACCTGGAACCGTCAGACATGATCAAAGCGGCCCGGCGATTGCTGATTAATCAGGGCCGGATCGATCCAAATGATTATGACGTCATGCTGGTGGATCGGGGATGGAACTTCTTCAGCATTTACCGGGAAACCTATGATATCCGGTTTGATGACCTGTTCACACCCCAGGCTGAAGCGCTGTTCTTCCCAGGCTGTACCCTGGCCTGCTACTCGCCTGAGCTGACCCGCGCGGCCTTCGATTGGCTAAAATCGACTGGGCGTCAGGTAGGTTTCTCCGACCTGTGCTGCGGTAACCCGCTGGATAGCATCGGGCTGAAGGCCGAAGCTGAACACCACCTGGAGCGGCTGCGCCAGCAGCTCAAAGACAGTGGAGCGCATAAGATCATCACCGCTTGTCCCAATTGTGAAGCGCAACTGATGGCTTTCCTGCCGGAGATAGAAGTCCAATCTATTTACCAGCTAATGCTGGAGACCGGCATCCGGCTGGAGGGCGAAACCAGGCTGACTTTCCACGATTCATGTCCCGACCGGTCCCGTGGGAAAAACCCGGCCCATGTGCGCCGGCTGCTGGAAGGCTACCCCCAGGTCGAGATGGCCAGCCGGGGGGAAAACACGATCTGCTGCGGCTCGGGCGGCATTGTATCGATGATCGACCCGAACCTTTGCACAACCCGCGCCCAGCAGAGGATGGCGGAGTACGCCGAAACTGGCGCCGATACCTGTGTCACCGCCTGCATGGCCTGCGCACACCGGCTGGGCCGGATCAGCGCTCCAGGTCAGGTCAAGCACTGTTTGGAACTTGTGTTTGGGATCCAGATTGATTATGAGCAGGTTGAGCGAAACACACAGGCAATGTGGGAAGGTCACCAGGGCGAGATCAACCTCCAACGGCTGGTCCAAACCAGCCGCCAGCCCTTCGAGGAAGGAACCAGCCGTGCAAGCTCCTGAGGGCAACAGCATCCTGGAATATACCGAGAGCCTGTGCCCGATCTGCTTGAAGGTCGTTGAAGCCAGGACGATCGTTCAAGATGGCGCAGTTTATCTCAAGAAAGTATGCCCCGATCATGGTCCATGTACCACCTATCTGTGGCCCGAGGCCGAGCACTTTCGCTGGATGAACAGCTTCCGGCTCCCCTTTAAACAGCCGAGATTTGAGATGCCCACGTCAAAAGGCTGTCCATCCGACTGCGGCCTGTGTTCCATTCATCTGCGGCAGTCCACCCTGGTCGAGGTTGAAGTCACCCAGCGCTGCAATCTGCGCTGTCCGGTGTGTTTTATGTCCGCCGGCGAAGCGCCTCAGGACCCCAGCCTGGGCACGCTCCGGGCGATGTTCGAGAAAATTCTGCGCCAAACCGGGCCGCAGGTGAGCCTGCAATTGACCGGCGGCGAGCCCACGGTGCGGCGGGAGCTGGCGGAGATCGTCCGGCTGGGCCGTGCAGCGGGCTTCTCGGCGATCGAGGTCAATACCAACGGCCTGGTTATCGGGCGAGACCCCGCCTATATCCGCGAGTTGGCGGAGGCAGGCATCAGCGGCATCTACTTACAATTTGATGGACTGACGGAGGCAGTGTACGAGAAAATCCGGGGCGCCGATCTGTTGAAAGACAAGCTGCAGGCAGTAGAGAACTGCCGGGCAGCCGGCGTGCAGGTTGTCCTGGCGATGACCGTGATCTGGAGCGTTAATCACGATCAGCTCGGCGCGGTGCTGAACTATGCTCTGCAAAACCAGGACGTGATCGCCGGCGTGGCTCTACAGCCGGCTTTTACCTCCGGGCGCTTCGATGTAGAGGCCGCGCGCCGGTTGACCATGGGCGACGTGGTATTTATGCTGTCCGAACAAAGCGGCGGGCTGATCGACCCCTATGATTTGTGGCCGTTGGGCTGCTCTCACCCGTTATGCTCCTGCGCCACTTACCTGGTCGAAGAGGCCGGGGAGGTGAAGCCCTTCACACGCCTGATCACCCCACAAGAGTACATGCGGGAGTTCAGTGCAGACAGCCCCCAGGGCTCGGTGTTCGCCGATATTGCCGCCAGACGTTTTCCGGAGCTGAGGCCTGGTCTGTCCGTCGTGATTATGAATTACATGGACGCCATGAGTGTGGATCTCAAGCGGCTCAAGGAATGCAGCATGACGGTCACGATGGAAGATGGGCGGTTGATCCCGTTCTGCGCCTATCAGATGACCGACATCTATGGCAGCCGCCTCTATCCCGTGTGGGGTAGAGTTGACCAGCGGCTGTTGACGGAAAGAGCGTATGACTGAAAGGACGCGCGTGCGCACCAACTGCCGATTTTGCGGCTACCTGTGTGGTTTGATTGCCGCGGTTGAAGACGGGCGCGTGACGGACATCGAACCGGATCCCAGCCGCTATCCTTTCGACGCCAATCTGCAAAGCGGCTGCCGACGTTGGAGGGCAAACCTGGAGTTCCTGGATCACCCGGATCGGGTTAATTATCCGTTGAAGCGAGTCGGTGAGCGGGGCAGCGGGAAATGGCGGCGCCTTTCCTGGGATGAGGCCCTGGAAGATATCGCGGCCCGGCTGCAAGATCTGAAAGAGCGCTACAACCCCGAGGCGCTGGCGACGAGCATCGGTGGACCGCACGCAACCTATTGGCCGCTCCATCGATTCATGAGCCTGTTCGGCAGCCCAAATAACATCGGGATCGGGCAAATCTGCTGGAACCCAGGGGTGTGGATCAACAGCCTGACTTACGGCTGGCCGGTCGAGAACGAACTTGACCCCGATACGACTGCCTGCGTCATCTTGTGGGGGACCAACCCGGCCGAATCGGATAACTCGCTGTTCTGGCGTAGGATCGTGCAGTTCAGCCGGACGGATAAGCCGCTGATCGTGGTCGATCCGAGACAGACGCGCACCGCTATGCGGGCCACGCTCTGGCTCCCGGTACGTCCGGGGACGGATGCCTTCCTGGCTCTGGGTATGCTGCGGGTGATCCTGGCGGAAAAACTGTACGATGCGGGCTTTGTCGAACGCTGGTGCCACGGGTTTGATGAACTTGAAAGTCATGTAGCAGCCTACCCGCCTGATGTGGTCGCGGGCATTACCGGGGTTGAGGCGGGCAAGATCCGCGAGGCCGCACGCCTGTATGCGCTTCATTCGCCTGCCAGCCTGATCAGCGGGCGCGGCATCGACCAGCTCGGGCGCAACAGCGCCCCTACCCACCAGGCGCTGGCGATCCTGCGCGCAGTTACAGGTAACCTGGACGTAGCGGGGGCTTCTCACCTTTGTGAAATGCCGGACTTCATCCCCGAGGTGGATCTGGAATTAAGCGCCGCGCTGCCCGAAGCCCAGCGGATGAAAGGGTTGAACCAGGGGCGGTTGATGCTGCAATCCTACCGTGGCTACGAACACGTGCAGAAGCACACCCAGCGGCATGACAAACGCCTGCCGATGCGTTACCTGACCTCCGCCCACCCCAACCTGGCCTGGCAGGCGATGCTAACCGGCAAGCCATACCCGGTGCGGGCGTTGATCGTGATGGGCAGCAACCCCTTATTGACCCAGGCCGATACCCACCTGGTCTATCAGGCGCTGAAGAGCCTCGACCTGCTGGTGGTGCTTGAGTTCTTCAAGACCCCCACGGCGATGCTGGCAGATTATATCCTGCCCAGTGCTGGCGGCATGGAACGTCCCTTGTTTCAAACCCATGCCGGAATCGCAAATATCGCCTATGGCGGCGAGCAAGCCGTGCAGCCCTATTACGAACGCCGCAGCGATTTCGATTTTTGGAGAGAGCTGGGGCTGCGCCTGGGGCAAACCAACGGATGGCCCTGGAAGACCTTTCATGCAAGCCTGGAAGCTACCCTTGAGCCGAGCTCGATCACCTGGCGCCAGTTTTGCGAGAGTGGGTTATATCACGTACCCAGTCCATATCAAAAACACGAGCAGATTGACCCGGCTACGGGGATAGAGCGCGGTTTTGCCACGCCCAGCCGCAAGGTCGAGCTTTGTTCGCAAACCCTGGCTGAACTGGGATATAAACCCCTGCCAACGCCGGAGTTGACCCCGGTCTCGAATGACGGCTCCTCGTTGCTGTTGATCACCGGGGCGCGCAAGCAGCCGTTTAATGCCTCTGCGCTGCGCCAGATGGAAGACCTGCGCGCAGCCAATCCCGAGCCCGTCGCGGAGATGAGCGCCGAGACAGCCGCCAGACTGGGACTGGCTGACGGCTGTCCCTTGCTGGTCGAAACCGAGTATGGAGAGGCGCGTTTTATCCTTAAAGTCGCGCCGATGCGCGAGGATGTGGTCAGCGTGGAGTACGGCTGGTGGTATCCCGAAATGCCAGCCTGTGAGCCGGATCTGGGTGGGGTCTGGGTCTCGAACGCAAACGTTTTGACCAGTGCAAATATCGAAACTTCAGATCCATTGATCGGTACCTGGACTTATAACGGCCTGCCCTGCCGGGTGTTTGCGGTCGAGGCGGCCATGGAGAGGACATATGAGCGGTAATAAACATGCCTTTTTATTGTTCACCAAAGCTCCCACGCCGGGAGCGACCAAGACCCGCCTGACAGAAGCCCGCGGCGGTATCCTCACCCCAGAAGAAGCAGCCGATTTTTATCGATCCACGCTCTTGGACGTGGTTGAGATCGGTTTTCAGGCCTTGAAGGAGTTGAATCAGCAAGCCAATGCTGAGGCCGATGGCAATGACCCCGATCGCTACGATTTTTGGGTGAGCTGCACTTCAGAAAACGACCAGGCGGGGCTTGAAGCGTTGTTCGAGCAGGCGGGACCTTATCCAGCGCCCATCTTTTTCATCCATGACCGCGGGAAGACATTCGACGAACACTTCGATGATGCCTTCCGCCAGCTTTTTCAACACGGTTACCACGCGATTGTGTCCATCGGCGGCGACCTGCCTGCCATGCCGGTCAGCCATATCGTCCAGGCTTTCCAGTGGCTGGATTATTTTGACTCGTTTTCTGAGAAGGGCGGTTTTGTACAGGCGCCATGCCAGGAGTGTGGCGTGTCGCTGGTCGGTTATACGGCTGCAACGCCGATGGATTCCGATGGCGTGTTTTATAACCCGGACGGCGTGCCAGCTCTGGACGCCTATATTGCAAAGGCAGCCGAGAGAGGCGTCCCGGTTGCCAGCCTGACGCCGGTAGCGGATGTGGATGACATGGGAGATATGGCGCATATGGTCTCGCTGCTAAAAGCGATCGCCTATTCCAGCCGGTGCCAGCCTGGTCTATTCGTAGCTCAACACACGCTCAACTGGATCAAACGGATGGGCCTCGTGATCACTACGCCGCCCAACCTGAACCACGATCCGCGGGAGCACATCGATGCCTGAGATCGAACTTGACATCGAGCGGTGTAACGGCTGTGGGCTGTGCGAGGATTTTTGCCCGGTCAACGTGTTCGAAATGATCGAGGTCGGCGGACGCCTGCTGCCGAGCGTCGTGAGAGCCGAAGATTGCTGGGCCTGCGACACCTGTGTCGGACAATGTCCAACCGGAGCTCTGCGCGTGGTAGAGACCTTTGAGTACGCCCCCGAACCAGGTTTGGGGGGCCGGTGGGATGGTCAAAAAGAACGGGCCGCGCCTTTATCCGGCGAACAGCAAGCATTGTATCGTTCCTGGTCCGAGAAACTGATGCAGGTTTTAAGGCTGCGCTGGAGCCCGGTGGCGGTCAGCCTGATTCCGGCGGGTGCGCCGTTGCCGGTGGTCCCGATGCCGCGCGAAAAGCTGCGCTACTGTCAGTCGCTGATGGCAGCCCGGCGCGGCAAGAGCCTGCTGATGCCCGCAAAGTGCCATGCCTGCCCGGACGGCACTACCATCCTCGGCCTGACCGAGATTCCGGCCAAACTGGCCAGCGGCGAACTTTACATCCGCTTTGGCAAGCTGGATTCGATCGAAGCAGCCCGGCAGATGATTGCCGAGCGGCCGCGGCTGGAGCCTCGCTCCATCCAGGCCACGCTGGTAACGCCGCTGGCCCAGGCTACCCTGCCGCCGGACGTGATCGCGGTGATCGCCCAACCGGAGCAGATGATGTGGCTGTGTATGGCGGCCTCGTACTACACCGGCAAACGCTTTGAATTCAAGGTCAGCGGTTACAATGCTCAATGTGTCGAGACCACGCTCTTTCCATACACCAGCGGGAAGATCAACATTTCGCTGGGTTGTTACGGCTGCCGGGCGAGTTCGGACGTTGGCGATGATCTGATGTTTATGGGCATCCCTGCGAGCGAGATGCCTGGCCTGATCGAAGGCCTGGTAGCGCTGGGGAAGAAAGCCATCCCTGACTCGCGGGATAAGATCTATCTTTCGCCGCTGACTTGAATTCCTGGCGCTTAAGGTTTTGTTGATGAAGACGATCGAGGAGACAGTGGGAATGAAAGTGATCCAGGGCCGGGAGATCTCCGCCCTGCTCAACCCCCGCCCGGTGGTGCTGGTTTCCTGCTGCGACGCCGGTGGAAAAGTCAACGTGTTGACGGTAGCTTGGCAAACCCCGCTTTCACACACCCCTCCGCTGCTTGGCATCAGCCTCGACTTGCGGCATTATTCCCACCAGCTCATTGCAGAGAGCGGCGAGTTTGCGGTCAACGTGGTCGGCGAGGGCTTTCGTGAGGCGGTGGAGGTATGTGGGAACTGCTCTGGCAGGGACACGGATAAGGTCCTCAAGGCCGGCCTGAGGTTGGTTCCAGCCCATCGCATCCGCCCGCCCTTGATTGCAGGGGCTCTGGCCCACCTGGAATGCGTTGTCAGGGACCAGGTACGGGCTGGCGATCACGACTTCTTTATAGGCGAGATCGTATACGCCGCCGCCCAGGGCGAGAGTTTTAGCGATCAATGGCAAGCGCCGGCGGGCGATGTGCTGCTCTGCTTGCAGCGTGACCGCTTCACCGCCTTGTTCCAGGGGCGTGGATCATGACCGAGCTCTGTGTGCGCCGGGGTGTTGAAAGCGACCTGCATGCCCTGCAGCAGTTGCTATCCAGCCATCAAATGGAGACCGAGGTCGACCCAACTGAGTTTTGGCTGGCCGATGTCGAGGGCTGCCTGGCAGGGGCCGCCAGGCTGGAATGGGAAGGCGGGCTGGCGTACCTGCGCCCGATTGCGGTGGATCATCGATGGCAGGCGCGGGGAATCGGGCGGGCGTTGGTGGAGCAAATTGTGGTCGGTCTGCCCCAGCTTAATGTGGTCGCGCGGGGCGAGGCAGTTGGTTTTTACGCCCGGCTGGGTTTCGTGCCTGCGTCTTGGGAGCAGGCGCCGGGGCGGTATCGCCAGGAGTGCGCGGATTGCCCCGATTATCCAGCCTGCGGGCCGAGACCGATGGTCTGGGATCGAAGCGCGGCCAGTTGAGCGTTATAATCTGCCTGTACCAGGAGAGTGCATAGCGCAAAAATTTGAGCCGCCCTTAATCAACCGAATATTCTCCGAGCCTGTAGCCTAAAACCTGAAAACGGTCAATGGTGAACATGGCCGGACCCTGAGCGGATCTCAGGGGGCCCGTCCACCCGGTTGGGTGAATGGGTCAAGGGCTTTGATGGAAACATCTCAGCCTCCCTTTTCCTGGTGTGTCCAGGAGACATTGGAAAGGAGAACTGTGCCAAAATTATTAGGCTCGCCAGTTTCCTTCCTGGCGGGTTTTTTATCAAAAAGTGAAGATTGTCCAGAACTGGCGCTGGTGACGGGCGAGAGCGGCGCCGGCAAGACCGCCTGGTGCCTGGAGCTGGCGCGCCAGGCGCGGCGCCTGAACCTGGCGCCGGTTGGTTTGATCTCCCCCGCGGTCTTCCAGGACGGCGTCAAGGTTGGGATCGACCTGCTCGAAGTCAAGACAGGCGAAAAACGGCGTTTGGCAACAAAGAAGGGAAGCCTTGCCTCGTCATTGGCGCTCGAGACGGCTACTTTGGCCTGGAATTTCGATCCGGCTGGCCTGGCCTGGGGCAATGCCATCTTGGAAGGGCTGGCCCCGGCTGGGCTTTTGATCCTGGATGAATTGGGACCGCTCGAAATACTGGATGACAGGGGGCTGACCGCCGGCCTGCGCCTGGTCGACGAAAAGCAATATCGGCGGGCGTGCGTCGTGATCCGCCCCCGGCTGCTGCCGGCGGCCCTGGAGCGCTGGCCCTGGGGAGAGGCGCTGGAGATATCCCCCAATCGGAGGGATGAGGTCACTGAAGCAGGTGAAGCATGATCCATATCGAAAACCTGAGCATTCGCTACAACCAAAGCTATGCCTTGCGAGATATCTCGCTCGACATCTCCGCCGGCGAGTGTGTCCTGGTCACAGGTCCTTCCGGATGCGGCAAGAGCACCCTGGCGCGCGCGCTGTGCGGGCTGACGCCGCACGCCATCCCGGCGGTTATCGATGGCCGGGTGGAGATCGCCGGGTTGGATACGCAGTCGCAGCCGATCGCCATGATCGCCCAAAAGGTGGGGATGGTCTTCCAGCGGCCGGCTTCACAGCTCTTCCACCTCCGGGTGGAAGACGAGGTCGCTTTCGGCCCGCGCAATCTTGGGCTGCCGGAAGACGAAGTCAGCCAGCGCACCGAGTGGGCGCTGAAAGCGACCGGGATGTACGAACTGCGCGAGAGCCGGCCGACTCAGCTCTCCGGCGGACAGAAACAGTGTCTGGCTATCGCGGCTGCGCTCTCCATGCGGCCACAGGTGTTGGTGCTGGACGAGCCGACGGCTTCGCTGGACGTGCCGAATACGCGGCGGGTGATGGATACCCTGGCGAGTCTGCGCGCCGAGTACAACATCACGATTGTGCTGATCGAGCACCGCCTGGCGGAAGCCGTGCAACTGGTTGACCGGGTCGTATTGATGGAGGATGGGCGCATCGTCTCTGATGGTCAGCCTCAAGTTGTGTTTGCGGATCGTGAACTGCGTGACCGGCTCGGGCTGCGCCGCCCCACGAAAGAACCTTCGAATTCGTGGGATATGCTGATCCAGGCCAACGGCAACCAAAGCGACCCCGGACAATATTTGCTGGCTTTCGAGGGCGTCTCCGCTGGTTTTAATGGACATGCGATCATCCAAAACATCGATCTGCAGCTGTACCCCGGCGAGTTCGTGGCGCTCGTCGGTGATAACGGCGCCGGGAAAACCACCCTGGCGATGGTGGCGGCGGGCTTGATCAAGCCGCAGACCGGCAAGGTGCGCTTTGCCGGCGGCGCCCGGCCACGGCCAGGCCTGGACGTGGCTTTGCTGTTTCAAGACCCGCAGGAACAGCTTTTCACCGACTCGGTCGATGAAGAAATAGCCTTTGCGTCGCAGAACTATGACCGTTTTGACCCTGAATACCACCAGCAAATCCTGCACGAGTCCGACCTGTGGGGGCTGCGAGAGCGGCATCTGCTGGAGCTCTCGGTTGGACAGCAGCAGCGAGCCGCGCTGGCTGCCTGCCTGGGGCTGCGCCCGCGGCTGTTGATCCTGGACGAGCCGACGTTGGGGCAGGACTGGGGTCACCTGCAACGGTTGATGAACTATCTGCGAGCTTTAAACCAGCTTGGCATGACCATCCTGCTGATATCGCACGATTATAAGCTCGTCTATCACTATGCCAAACGGGTTTTTTTACTCAAGGAGGGTCGCCTCGAGCGGGTCGGAAAGTTGGAGTGATGTTGTAAAAAAAACGCAACTGGCTTAACCGGGAGCGAATTCCCGGAGCCTATCAGATGAATTGTAGATACCTGAGGAGAAACAATATGAAACATACGACACGTGAACTGGCTACCCTGGCTGTTTTTGGCGCCCTGTGGGGTGTGGTGGAGATCAGCCTGGGTTCGGTGCTGAAAACGCTGAACATCCCCTTCAGCGGGGTGGTGCTCTCTTCGATCGGCCTGACGATCGCTCTGGTTGGGAGGGTTTTCGTACCTAAGAAGGGTTCGACCCTGTTCATCGGTGTGATCGCCACGCTGCTCAAGCTGTTCAGCATCGGCGGGGTGATCATCGGTCCTATGGTGGGCATCCTGACCGAGGCGCTCGTAGCTGAGATCGTGCTCTCGATCTCAGGGAAACCAAAGCAGTCCACGCATATACTGGCTGGGGCGTTGGGGGTAGCCTGGGTGCTTTTGCAGCCCTTCGTCACCGGGCCGCTGCTCTTCGGGAGGACGGTCTTTGTGGTCTGGCTGGATCTGATCGACCAGGGCGCCCGCTACCTGGGGCTGAACGCAGCCGCGGCGGTCTGGATCCTGGTGATATTCCTGGTGGTCTATCTTGTGATCGGTGCATTGGTAGGCTGGCTGGCCTGGGGCATCGCCCGCCAATTGCAGATCAGGCAGGGGAGATCCCTGACAGTTGCGTAAGAAACAACAACCTCACAAGGAGATTAGCCTATACCAGACATCCTAATGATCCTCCAAACAACTGTAAATGACTGATGATGTCACAAAGTGATGACTAAAAAACTAAGGAGATAAGTAATGAAGCACACCCCATTCTTTCTCGTTCTCTTGCTCGCGCTCTTGTTATCTGCCTGCGCCTCAGCCAACCCGGCCGTCGCGCCAGCGGGCGGCGAAAAATCTGGCGGTTTGGTGGTCTCGGGCGGCGATATCAAAAAAACATACTCGCGCGCAGACCTGGAAGCCCTGCCCGTCACCCAATCGACTTTCAAGGACGTAAATTACAAAGGCGTGTTGGTAACCGATCTGTTGAAAGACGCCGGCTTTGACCCGCAATCGGTCAAGGCCCTCAAGGCGGTAGCCAGCGATGGCTATGCCATTAATTACGACGCGGCGCAGTTCTTGGGCGAAGGCGTCATTGTGGCCTATGCTCAGGCTAATGGGGACCTGTCTGCCGATGATGGCGCATTTCGCATGGTTCTGCCCAATGCTGAAGGCAAGCTCAACTTGCGCATGCTGGCGGAGCTGCAAGTCGTCCAATGATCACGGCGCGCGACCTGCAAATATCAAAATTGAAGGCGGGAAGTTCACCGAAATTGGGGACGATCGGCTACCTGGCGATCTTCATCTGGTCGGTGGTCACCGTCATGGTGACCCCGGCCAGGCTCCTGCCCTGGGCTGCCGCGCTTTGCCTGCTGGCGGCGGCGCTGATTTACCCGCGCTCTTTCCAGCGCCTCCTGCGCTGGCGCTGGCTTTTGATGATCATCCTGCTCGCGCTGCCGTCCGTTTTCTTTGTGGGAGCGCTCGACCGTAGCATGGCCGGCATACGTTACTCTTCCGAGGGGTTGACCACAGCGGTGCAGATCGTGGCGCGCATCCTGGTGGTGCTCGTCTCGGTTGAGGGCTTCACATCCTCGGTGGACATCTCTTCCGTGGGCGGGCTGCTGGAAAGGGTTGGTCTGCGCGGCCTGGGGTTCTCGATCGGGGTGGCGTTGAACCTGCTTCCCACCTTGCAGCAATCGGCGCTGAACGCCTGGCGCAGCCTGTGGATGCGCGGCGGGCTGCGTAAGAAGCGCTGGAGGGGGCTGCGCCTGTTGATCATGACCATTCTATCCAATGCCCTCGGCCGGGCGGAAGAGATTGCGCTGGCTGCGGAGGCGCGCGCCTATACCCCCGAACGCTCACGCGCGTTACCGGTGAAGGTCGGAAGATGGGATCGGATGGTGGTGGTCTTGTGCGCGACCGGATTGGTGGTCGCTGTGTTGACCCCGTTCATATAGGATGCCCTCATGAGAGATTTACAAGACTTGCTCGACCAAAGCGCAGCCCGTCACCACCACCTGTGCCCGCGCCAGGTGCTTGGGGTGCGGATAGGGATGTTGGCCGGAAAAGTTTTAGAACTCGACCTGCCGCAGGCTGATAAAAGGCTGTTCACTTTTGTAGAATGCGATGGCTGTGGCAATGGGGGGGTCTCTGTGGCGACGGGGTGCTGGGTGGATCGGCGGACTCTGCGGGTGATGGATTTTGGCAAGCTGGCCGCGACCTTTGTCGACACCCAAAATGGCCGGGCGATCCGCATCTGGCCCAAGGCGGAGAGCCGGGTGGTCGCCGAGGAGTTCGGCCCGCCGGAGCTGACTTCCTGGCAGCGCCAGTTGTTGGCCTACCAGACTTTGCCCGATGACGAGTTTCTGACAGTTCAACCGGTGCAGTTGAGCGTATCGCTGGAGAAGATCATCAGCCTGCCCGGACTGCGCGTGAACTGCGAGGTTTGCGGCGAAGAGATCACTAACGAGCGTGAGGTGTTGCTTGGTGGGAGGGTGATGTGCCGCGCTTGTGCGGGCGAGCGCTATTACGCATTTAGCGGTCAGCAGACCGTCCAAACAGAGGCGCTAGCGCCAGGTTGGAACAGCACACAAAAAACAACGGTTAAGCCTGAAATCCCGATCGTGTCCCTGATCGGCAAATCCGGAGCAGGTAAAACGACCCTGATGGAAAAGCTGGTGCGGGAACTGACCGGGCGCGGTTATCTGCTGGCGACGATCAAGCATCACTCGCACTCGGGGTTTGAGATCGACGTGCCGGGCAAGGACAGTTGGCGCTTTGCCCAGGCCGGGAGCAGCCATGTTGTCATCGCCGCGCCGGATAAGATCGCATCCTATCATGTTTTAGAACGACCCCTGGAGTTGGATGAGATCACCGGAGACATCTCCGGCGTAGACCTGATCCTGGTGGAGGGTTATCGGCAGGCAGATAAACCCGCGATCGAGGTCATCCGAGCGGCGAACTCTACCGAACTCATCTGCGCTTCAAGCCGGCGCATTGCCGTGGCGGCCGATTTCGCGCTGGATCTTGGCGTGCCTCGTTTCGGTCTAGGCGACGTGACCGAAATCGCCGATCTCATTGAAAAACAATTTCTCGCGCCAGCATCGGTTCGTAAGCAGGCTTGCCAGGACATGCTGAGCCTGAGCCAGGTTTGAAGGGAAGGCTAGAAAATCGATATTAGAGACATCGCGACGGTTAGCGCCTACCTGCAAACAGCCGATCTTAGAGGGGTTCCCGGCTGGCAGCCTGGCCAGCCCATCGAGGTTTATCCACTGGCGCAGGGCGAATATAACT
>JADYYC010000336.1 GCA_020853835.1 Anaerolineales bacterium | reverse complement strand
CGTTTGTCGCCAGCTTGAATTCTTCCAACCCCTGGCGCTGAGCCTCGGCGGCCTCGAACTCTTTGAGATTGCGCACGTCCGTTTTCGAAACCAGGCGTTTTTTGCAGCCCTCCAGGATGACGTTCAGACGGGCGCGCACCTCTTCGGGGGAATGTTGCGGCTCAGTCGTCTTAAGATATTGAAGCATCGCCTGTGCGCCGCGCTCGCCGTCTTTGCGCGCCACGCCCACCAGGCCGCTGCTGGCCTCGCGAGACCAGCCCGCGACGAACACGCCTTCGATGGGCTGGTTGGTTTGCGCGTCATATACTTCGTAGGAGATCCCTTCAACCGGGAAGCGCGGGTTCGGGTCTTTGACAAACTCATTCCACATCACAGGAAGCCCGAGCTCTTCATCTACCCGATCGCCGATGCAAAAGATGACGCTCTCCACGTCCAGCACGCGCGTCGTTCCCAGCGCGCGCGCTTTGGTGTCGCCGTCCTTGAGTACCAGATAGGTGTCCTCGACTTCCAGGCCTGTTACGTTGCCCGAATCATCGCCCAGAATACGAGTTGGGGAAGCCAAGAAGTCGAAGCGGAAGCGGGTCGCTGAAACGGGCGGGTTGGCTTTGGGCAGCGCGGCCAAAATATAGTCCTTGGCAGCCTGGACATCCTGACCGATCTGCTGCATAAACGGGGCGACGCGCTCCATTTCGCGGTCGAAAGCCTCCAGGTCCAGGTTGGCAATGACGTATTCCATCTCAGCGCGGGTGAATTTCACTTCCGCCGGCCCGCGCCTGACGACGGCAATAGCCTCATCCACCTTGAGGTAGCGAACCACCCAGTGGGCGATGTCCAGCATCACATTGCCAGCTCCGATTAACGCGACTTTACCTTTGACCGCAAAATCGTAGGTGCTGTAGGGCGGCAGCTTGTTGTAATGATAGACAATGTCTTTGGCATGGTAAACGCCTTTGAGGTCTTCGCCCGGAAGCCCCAGCCATTTGGTGCCCTGTGCGCCGACTGTTACCATAACGGCCTGAAAACCGATCTGGCGCAGCTCTTCCAAATTGGTTTCGCCTGAACAACCGACGGTGAAGTTACCGACGTATTCGATGTTTGGCAGCTCGAGAATATTGTGAAACTGCTTACGCAAGCCTTCTTTCATTTTGTGTTTCGAGTGAAAAATGCCGTATTCCGCCAATCCGCCCGGTTTGATATCCCGGTTGAACAACACGACATGAACGCCAGCTTGAGCGAGATACCGGGCGGCATAAACCCCTGCTGGTCCGGCGCCGATCACTGCGACAGTGGAATTGGAAAGGTTTTCTTCAGCCATTTCTTCTCCAGTTTTTTATAACTGTGGGTGGACAACAATATGACCCCTCTCACTATCATCGATAGAGCAGGCCCTTGGCGAATTGGGAATATCCAGTGCGTTAGTCCGATCGTCCTGAAGGGTGTCCATTGCCCTTGGAGTAGATTATAGCTTTTTGGAGATGATTCTTCAAGTGAGATAGGTCACCGGTATCGAATTTCAGCAATTTATGGATAAGCTCTACTTCCAGGGTGCGCTTCACTCATTGGTTGGCGGAATTGATTAATCTGTGCTATATTCAATCCGTCAAGCAGCAAACAGACCTCATAATGGAGCAGATGCCGATGAACCAGGACCCCTATCCGCCAGCACAGCCGGATGATCCACCTTCAGCGCCCCAGGCATTTCAGGCTCAGCCGCCGGAAAAACCGGCTACGCCCAAAACTTGGAACATCATGCCCGCCTTCTGGACGATCGCATCGCTCATTTCGATCACGGTCAACGTCATCTTGATCGCGATTGTGCTGATTTTAGCCACCCAGCTGTTCCACATCAAACAGGTGTTACAGGTTGGGGTAATTGATGGGCTCTACCAGAATTTTGTGAAAATGGACGAAGCCAGCATCATCACCACCATCCAGGTCAGCGACACCATCACGGTCAACGACACGATCCCGGTGGTGTTCGACCTGCCGCTCAAGCAGGGCACCGAGATCATATTGACAAAAGACACGCCCATTCGCAGGGCTACGGTCTATCTCAACGGCCAGCCAGTGCCCACCGATATCGTCCTGCGCCAGGGAACGCACATGAGCATTGCGCTGGATATGATCGTACCAGTCAATCAGACGATACCCATCGAGCTGAAGGTTCCGGTCAACCTGCAAGTGCCGGTGAACATCCCCCTTGAAGAGACCGAGCTGCACGAACCTTTCGCAGGGCTGAGAGGCGTAATCGCGCCCTTCAAACAACTGCTGGACAGCTCGCCGGACTCTTGGGGGGAGTTGTCCTGCCAGGTTTTCGGAGGTTCCGGCTGCAAGCCCTAGCCGCTTACGCAAGCATGCAACCTGTCATTCGCCACACTCTTCCAAACGGCTTGTTGATCCTCATGAGGGAGGATCGCAGCGCCCCGATCATCAGTCACTGGGTCTGGTACCGGGTTGGTTCCCGCGACGAAGTTCCCGGCAAAACCGGCATTTCACACTGGGTCGAACACATGCAGTTCAAAGGCACGCAAAAATACCCTGCCGGCGTCTTGGACAAAGCGGTCTCGCGCGAAGGCGGCTTCTGGAATGCTTTCACTTTTCTGGATTGGACCGCTTATTTCGAGACGATGCCAGCCCACAAGATCGATCTGGCGCTCGAACTCGAAGCGGACCGCATGGAGCACAGCCTGTTTGACCCCAACGAGGTCGAATCTGAACGCACGGTGATCATCTCCGAACGCCAGGGGCACGAAAATGAGCCGATGTTCCGGCTCTCCGAAGAGGTTCGAGCCGCCGCGTTTCGGGTGCACAACTACCATCACGAAGTGATCGGGGATATGGCCGATCTGCACACGATCCAGCGCGAGGATCTGTACCAGCATTATCGCAGCTATTATCGTCCCAACAACGCCGTCATTGCGGTTGCGGGCGACTTCAACCCCGCTCAAATGCTCGAACGACTTACGCAAATATACGCGGAGGCCTCGCCTGGAACGACGCCCGTACGCTATGTCCGTCCAGAACCAGCCCAGCAGGGGGAGCGCCGCGTGGTTGTCGAAGGGCCGGGGGAGACCACCTACCTCCAGGTCGTTTACAAAGTCCCCGCGGCTTCAGATCCCGACTTCTACCCGCTCTTAGTCCTGGACTCGCTGCTGAGCGGGGCAACCAGCCTGGATCTCTTTGGTCAGGGCATCTCAAACAAGACCTCGCGCCTTTACCGCGCCCTGGTCGAAGGCGAGCTGGCAGTCAGCGTACACGGCGGGCCCCAGGCCACCATCGACCCTTTCCTGTACGCCTTCGTCGCGGTCGTCCACCCGCAGAGCAGCGCTGACAAAATCATCCTCGCCCTGGACGATGAGATCGCCAGAATACAGGAAACGCCTCCCGAACCGAGCGAGCTCAGAAGATCGGTCAAACAGGCGCACGCTTTGTTTGCCTATGGAAACGAGCGCATCACCAACCAGGCTTTTTGGCTGGGTTTTTCCGAGATGATCGACGATTACACCTGGCACGAGCGCTACCTCGCGCAGTTGGAGGCCGTCACCCCGGCGGATGTCCAGCGGGTCGCCCAGACCTACCTGCGGCCCCAAAACCGGGTGCTGGGGCTCTATTTGCCAACCGGCGAACGCGGGGAGGCCGAGGCGTAGGCCATGTCATCCAAGCTGCTCAACCAACTCCCGCTCCATTCCCTGCCCGGTCCCGAAAACATCTTGCGCCAGGAGCTCGCAAACGGGATGGTCGTGCTGGCGCGCTCGAATCCCAGCAGCGGCTCACTGGTGATCAGCGGGAACCTGCTTGCGGGGGGGTTGTCCGATCCGGATGACCGGCTCGGGCTGGCGGATTTCACCGCGGCCGGATTGATGCGCGGCACCCAGAGCCGCAGCTTTCAGGAAATATATGACATGCTCGAATCTCTGGGGGCAAGCCTGGGTTTCTCGGGCGGGACCCATCTGCTCAGCTTCAGCGGCAAATCGCTCGTCGAAGACCTCGAGGTGCTGCTCACGCTGCTGGCGGAGGCGCTGCGCTATCCCGTCTTCCCGGTCGAACACGTCGAGCGGCTGCGAGCACAACTCCTGACTTCGCTCGCGATCCGCGCCCAGAGCACGGACGAGATGGCTTCCCTGGCTTTCGACCAGATCGTCTACCGGAACCACCCCTATCGCCGCCCCGAAGAGGGGTATCCCGAGACGATCCAGGCAATCCAGCGTGAGGATCTGATCGAGTTTCACAAGCGCCATCTTGGGCCAAGAGGGATGCAGATTGCGATCGTGGGCGGGATTAACCCGGCGGAGGCGGTGGAGAAGGTCAACGCATTCTTTGGAGATTGGTCGAACCCGCTCCAGACAGACGCGCCCGCCCTGCCACCCCTGACCCCGCTTGCAGAGATCGTAAGCCAGCACGTGGAAGTGCCAGGGAAGTCCCAGGCGGATCTGGTCATCGGAGTGGCGGGACCGCCGCGTTCGTCCCCCGATTACATGGCCGCTTCGCTTGGGAATCATGTTCTGGGGCGCTTTGGCATGATGGGCCGCCTGGGAGAAGCGCTGCGCGAGAAGGCCGGGCTGGCTTATTACGCCGGCAGCAGCCTGAACAGCGGCCTGGGCCCCGGCCCCTGGGACGCCACGGCCGGGGTGGATCCTGAAAACCTGGAACGCGCGGCGGAGCTCATCCTGGCCGAAATTCGCCGGTTTGTTGACGAGCCGGT
>JADYYC010000335.1 GCA_020853835.1 Anaerolineales bacterium | reverse complement strand
CCTATTATTACGGAGAGTATCACATAGAATGAACCGCTTGTCAATCCTGACTGGGTTAGTGTGGTTTAACCTTGCTGGGCAGACGGCACAGACAGCCACGTCTCCATCGGCTGGGTCGACTGCACGACGTGCATCCCGGCCTGGGCGAACTTCTCGAAAGCCGCCTCCGCCTGGTCGGTGTAGTCCGCCACGCCTGGGACGACCACCGCCGAGGTGCAGTCTTCCAGCAGGTAAACCTTCCGTGCCAGTTTTTCGTCATATTGACGGAGTTCACCGAGAAGGTCGTTGATCGTCCAGGCGACGCAGTGGCTTTTCGCCTGCCCGGCGATGATCACTGCCTCGTGTTCTTGTAATATCTTGATGAATTTTCGATTCTTCTCGGCAATTTGTTCGCCGTGCGGCCCGTCGAGCACTTCCGGCCCGATTGCAGAGTAATTCTCGGTGAGCGGGTTGCCGCCCTTGATCTCGAAGTCCACCTGGCTGTTGCGGGCGATGGAGTGGAAGAAAATGGCCTCCTCCACTGCCGGCACGAGCGCATGCCCGATGCTGCCCAGCATGACGTGATATGGCCAGACCGTCAGGTCGTACTTGCCGCGCGCTTTGAGCTCATGCGTGTAGTGCAGCAAATACTGTTGCCCAAATTCAGGGTCGATCCCCAGGCTCGCGGCGATCAAGGGGTTGAATTTCCAACGCCCCTCCAGCACATCATCGTATGAAACCATCGTCATCGGCTGGGGGTGTGCGCCTTTTTCATCCACGAGAAAGACGGGGTGGAAGATCTGCATCGCCGTGTGCGTGTCCAGCGTGGCGATGATGTGGGTGATCCGGTGCAGGTTGCGATAGATGAACTCGACCAGGCGCCGGTTATCGTCCACGGCTCCCGTCCCAGAGCGTCCCGCCACGAAGAGCTCGAACCCTGGGATGCAGAACGAGTTCTGTACGTCGATCGCGAGCAGCGCGATGCGGGCCTGATCTTGACTGGCAGGGTTGATATCGTATTTCGTAGCCCATGCGCTTGCCTCGTCCGCTCGTTTCTGATAGTCCACTTTCCAGATTTTTCCCACCTGGTCGGGGTCGAAATGGGGCGGAAGGGGAAGCTCGCGCAGTAATTGTTGGTGGGTCATGCTGCCTCCTGAGGTATCACGATTAATTAGGGGGTTCTGTTCATCACTCGTACTACTGGAGCGAGTGTTTTTGTTGTTTTTCATCGCGCCGGGCCGTGCTCTACGCAGGGCTCAAACTTTTTTTCTCCGGCCTGTTGCGCGGCGCCGCACTGCCGTGTCGCCGGTGTACGATGGCACCGTCAGCGCGTAGATCTGGCACAATCGCCGGTCCAACATGCGGCTGCGCAGCCGCGCGTCCATTTCTTCCAGGCTGATGGCTGAGGTGATCACGGTGGGCAGCTCGGCATAGTAGCGATAGTTGAATAGCTGGTACAGTTTTTCTTTGACCCACGGCGTCTGAGATTGCAGCCCCAGGTCATCCAGGATGAGCAGCGGGCTGTGCCGGATCTCTTCAAACCGCCGGTCGAGCGAGATGGTGCTGCTTGGGCTGAAGGTCGCCCGCAGGTGGTCGAACAAGTCCGAGAGGGTCACAAACATCGGCAGGGGCACGTTGGTCATCGCCGGATTGTTGGTCATCGATACATAATTGCCGATCGCCGCAGCCAGGTGGGTCTTGCCAGAGCCATACCCGCCCAGGAAGACCAGCCACCCGTGAGGCGCATCGGCGAAGCGCCGGGCGGCGTCATAGGCTTTTTCCAGGCTGCGCAGGTCTTCAGCCCCCAGGTTCTCGTTCTTTCTCAGATCGAAAGTATCAAAAGTCTGCTTTGGGAATATGTGCAGCGAGGATAAGATGTGGTGGCCATAATCACCTACCGGGCCGCGATAGTCCGGCGCCATGATCTTGACTACGGTGACCAGGTCTGGGTGCTTCAGGCGCGATTCAATACGGTCTTCGATATCGCCTTCGGCCAGGTTGGTCGTTACCACCAGGGGCAGCCGGTTGATATAGCGATAGTTGATGATCTGAAACAACTTTTCCTGCGCCCAGGCCGTGGCGTTTTGGGTGCCGAAATCATCCAGGATGAGCAAGGGGGCGTTGCGGATGCGCTCGAAGCGCTCTTCGAAAGTCGCCTGCGGATCGTTATAGGCGAAACGCAGGCTGTCCAGCAGGTCTGGCACGGTGATGAAGAGGGTGGGCACGCCCACGCTGACCGCGAAGTTAGCGATCGCCGCAGCGAGATGGGTTTTACCACAGCCGTACCCCCCTTGCAGGATCAGCCAGCCATCGATGTGCCGGGCAAAGTGGTTGGCCTGGTTGAAGGCCATCTCAAGCGAATCCGCCTGGCGCGGCAGCGCGCCGACCCGCCCACGCGGCTCGAAGTTTTCGAAGGTCAGGTGGCTCAGTTCGTCAAGCTGGCTCAGTTCGAACAGGCGTTGGCGCACCTGCTGGTTCACCTGCGCCTCGCGGCAAGAGCAAATGTGAATCTTGCCGAAATCCGGATGATCGAGCGGCAGGTCTTTGCGCAGAAAACCGACCCCGTGACACAGCGGGCAGTCCGGATCGCCAGCGTATGGATTACCGGCGCTGGGGCTGGTCTCAGTGCTCGATGAAGTCTGAGAATTCGCCTTCCACGTATCGTCGGCGAGCTGCTTCAGAGTCTGGTCGATCTTTTGCTTTTTCTTTCGTTCCATACTTTCCTTCTCGCTGCCAGCGTTCCAGGATGGCGACGATGTAACGCCAGTTGCGCTTGTTGTTTCCAACGGCGATGCCAATCGCTTCTTCGATCCAGGCTGGCGGGTAGGTCTCTTCGGCCTCGGTCAGCGCATCAGCAATCATCGGTGCAAGCGGCCCGATGTTTTCTTCGTAAAGCTGAAAGATGTTGACCGGTTCTTCGATCTCTAAAGCGCCGTCAGCGCCAGCCTCCAGCGGGCGCCAGCGCCCGCTCTCGATGGCGCGCAGCGCCGCCCGGCCCTTTGGCGAGTTAAGAAAATAGATCTGCTCGGCGCCTTGCGAGCTGGTTACCCTGGCCTCGAGCAAGGTGCCGCGCTGCACCGCCTGCCCCAGCGCCTCTCGCAGCGCATCTGGTTTAGCGCCAGCCTGTGTTCCCAGTTCGTCGGCCAGCGCTTCATCTTTAACCAGGTCCGCCCAGCGCAGGAAGCGGAAGGGGCCCTCAATTTGGCTTAGCCGCCAGAAGACGTGCAGCGTAAGCTTGAGCTCACCCAGATGATCGATCAAAGGTAAGAGCTCGCTAAAGAAAAGGGACGGGATGGGCACCTGGCGGCTCTTGCCTTCCGGGAAACCTTTGAAGCCGTCCATGCTATCTCACTCGTGAAAGATCGACCTGGTACGTGGCCGCGTTCTCGAATTTCGCGATCTGACTTCTGAAGATCAACTCGACTGTCCCGACCGGACCGTTGCGGTGCTTGGCGACTTTAATTTGGGAGATGTTCTGTTTGAGCTCATCTTTCTCGTACCCCTCGGGACGGTGGATGAACATGACGATGTCGGCGTCCTGCTCCAGGCTGCCGCTTTCGCGCAGGTCGGAGAGCTGAGGTTCCTTATCGACGCGCTGTTCAACCGCGCGCGAGAGCTGGGCGGCGGCGAGCACCGGCACGTTCAGCTCGCGCGCCAGCACCTTCATGTTCCTCGAGATAAATGAGACCTCCTGAACGCGGTTCTCAGACCGGCTGCCGCTGCTCATCAACTGCAGGTAGTCGACCAGGATCAAGTCCAGTTGGTATTCCAGGTGCAGACGCCGCGCCTTGGTGCGAAGCTGGAGCGGGGTGAGCGCGGGTGTATCATCCAGGAAGACCACCGTTTCGCCTAAAACTTCGATCGCCTGGGTGAAGAGCGGCCATTCATGCTCTTCGAGCTTGCCAGTCCTCAGGCGCTGCGAGTCGATCCCGGTCTCTTGCGCGATCAGGCGCTGGACGAGCTGCTCGCTGGACATTTCGAGTGAGAATATCGCCACGTGCTTTTTGTACTTTTGCGCCGCATTTTTCGCGGCCGAGAGTATAAACGCGGTTTTTCCTGAGCCGGGGCGCCCGGCAATGATCAACAGGTCAGATGGCTGTAGTCCGCCGAGCAGGCGATCCAGGTCCACGAAGCCGGTGGGCACCCCTAAGCTTTCTTCGTCGCGGCTGGCAAGATAGTCCATCCGGTCGTAATACTCGCTCAACACCTGCCGGATCGAGCGTAGATCGCGCGTGATGCGCCGCTCGCTGACCCCAAACACCGCCTTTTCGGCTTCGTCCATCACGGTTTCGACGCTGGCGTCTTGCTGGTAGGCGAGCTTGGCGATATCGTTGGCGGCTGTCAGCATCTTCCGGCGGATCGAGGTCTCTTCGACGATCCGGCCATAAGCTTCGGCGTGCAGCGAGGTGGGGACATTGTTGATGATCGCGGTCAGGTAAGCCGGACCGCCCACTTCGGAGAGCTGGCCGAGTTGGTCCAGTTCTTCCGATACGGTCAGGAGATCGATTGGCTGCCGCCGGTCGTGCAGGCGGGCGAACGTCTCCCAAATCCAGCGATGCCGGTGGACGTAGAAATCTTCCGGCCGCAAAAAAGTCGCGACGTCATAATAGGCTTCGGGGTTTATCAACACCGCGCCAATGACGGCTTCCTCAGCATCCCGGCTGTGAGGCACGAGCTGAGGGCCAGGGGAGGGCTCAAAAGAGGCGGGTGTGTCCATCGAAGTGAGATAAAAAACCGGGGGCGACGGGCATTGAAATTGGTCTTCCCCGGTTGCAGGCTATACAGGCTCTCTATTTCGTTTTATCGTCGGTTTCGTCGTCTTCCGAAGATTCGTCGATATCCAGCCCCTCGAGAAAATCCTGGAAAACGGATAGCCGGTCTTCCCCATCTTCTGGCTCGGACGGTGTGGCTGGCGCCGTCCCTTGATCGATCTCTTCCTGCAGGTCTTCTTCGGGGGTGATCCCGGCGGCATCCATCACGCTGCGGTCGACAAGGATGGGAACGTGGGCGCGCACCGCGATTGCCAGCGCATCTGACGGCCGTGCATCAATGTTGAGGGTCTGGCCGTCTTTCTCGGCGACGATGTTGCCGTAAAATGTGTCATCTTTCAGCGCAATGACTTCGACCCGGAGGATGTGCGCATCGAGCTGGTTGAAGATGCTGTGCAACAGGTCGTGCGTCAGCGGGCGGGCGACTTCAACTTCCTGCAAGGCGATTGTGATCGATTCGGCTTCATAAATCCCGATCCAGATAGGCAGGTAGCGTTCATCGTCTTTCTCGCGCAAAATCACAATGCGTTGCTGTGACATCAAACTAACCCGAATACTGTCGATTACGACTTCGACCATCTCAGACATACCATCCTCCGTGCGGCATTCAAGCGTACAATGCTCAGAAACGTATTCTAACATGGGATAGCAGAGTTGCAAGCGGGAATCACAATCCACATAAATGTTAAAGGATTCGGTGATTTTTAATATTGAAATAATTTAAGATTCTGGTTATAATTTCTTCATAAATTTCTGGGAACTGCAGAAAGGACAGCAGGGGTACTATCCACGGAATGTCCAGGGTCGTGCCAGGGAAAACCAAGAATGAAGCTTAGAATCCTATGGATCGAAGGCAGGCGGGCTGAGAGCCCGCATTTTGTCCCCGGTCTGCGGAAGAAAGGGTATATCGTCGAAACAGTCGCCACCGGGGACGAAGCAGTTAAGAGCCTGAAAGATTTCGACCCGGACCTGATCGTGGTCAACGCGGCTTCCATGCGCACCTCCGGAAAACGGATCACGCGCGCCCTGCGCTTGCAATCAAAGGACATCCCCCTGCTGTTGATCCTGGGCGCCGAGAATAGCCGGCTCACCGACCCCAACGCGGACGCCACGCTGGCGCTCCCCTTTACCTCGCGCAAACTGATCAACCGCATCCGGCCGTTGCTGCCAGGCGACAGCAGCAATACCCTTCACAAAGGCGCTATCCGCCTCGATCTGGAGCGCAAGCGTGTGCGCTGTCAGGGGCGCGAGGCCTCTTTGACGCCCAGGCTGGCCCAGTTGTTAAAGCTGTTGCTCGAGCGTTCCGGCGAGGTGATCGAGCGGGAAGAGTTGTTCCGCCAACTCTGGCACACGGAATATACGGTCGATACGCGCACCCTGGACGTTCACATCAGTTGGCTGCGCCAGGCTATCGAAGAAGAACCGCGCAAGCCGCGCTTCCTCAAGACCATCCGCGGCGTGGGTTACCGATTGGATGTTTAGAACGCTCCACCGCATACCTGCAGCAAATTCAATAATACCCGTGTACAATACCAGGGCCGATGAACCCCCAAAAGGTAGGTCTATTAGGCGTTGAGGTGGATTCGCTGACCCAGGCGGAAGTCCTGCAAAGGATCGTGGACGCCGTCAGAAGGGATGAGCGCCTGCTGATCGCACACGCCAACCTGCGCGGGCTCAACCTGGCGTTCGAACAGCCCTGGTTGAGGCAGTTCTACCGGCGCGCCGATATCGTCTATTGCGATGGCATGGGCGTGGCGCTGGGGGCGCGCTTGACCAAACAGCGTCTCAAGGCGCGCTTCACCCTGGCAGACTGGGCCTGGCCCCTTGCTGAAGCGGCGGTCGATGCAAAGGCGCGGCTGTTCTTACTCGGCAGCGCGCCGGGCGTGGCCGAGGCCGCCGCGCGCAATTTGCAGGCTGTCCATCCGAATATTTGCATAGCCGGCGTTCAGCATGGTTACTTCTCCATGCAGGCGGACGGCCCCGAGAACCTTGCCGTCGTCTCGAGGATCAATACGCTGAAGCCCCACATCCTGCTGGTTGGGTTTGGCATGCCGCTTCAAGAGCGCTGGCTGGATGAAAATTGGGATCGCCTGCAGGTCAATGTCGCAATCACCTGCGGAGCGCTGTTCGAGTACCTGTCGGGTGATCTGAAACGCGGCCCGCGCTGGATGACGGATCATTACCTGGAGTGGCTGGCGCGCATGATCATCTCACCGCGCCGGTATGCCCCTCGTTATTTTTATGATATACCGGTCTTCTTCTACCGGACGATGCGCCAGAGGTTCAATGAAAAATAAAATCTATTTTGGCGATAATCTGCCCATTCTGCAAGCCATGCCGGATGAAAGTGTGGATTTGATCTATATCGACCCGCCGTTCAACACCGGGAAGAGCCAGAAGCGCGTCCAGATCAGCACGATCCGTTCCGAGGACGGCGACCGCACTGGTTTTAGCGGGCGGAGATATCGGACCGTGCGCCTGGGGAGCAAAGCCTACGACGATTTGTTCGACGACTACCTGCAGTTCTTAGAGCCGCGCCTGCTCGAGTCGCGCCGGGTTTTATCGCCGCGCGGGTCGCTCTATTTTCACATCGATTATCGCGAGGTGCATTACTGCAAGGTGCTGCTCGACCAGATCTTTGGCAGAGCCTGTTTTCTCAACGAGATCGTCTGGGTTTACGATTACGGCGGGCGCACGAAGAAGAAATGGCCCGCGAAACATGACAATATCCTGGTCTACGTGAAGGATGCTCAGGATTACGTGTTCAACGTCGCCGATATTGACCGCATTCCCTATATGGCGCCGGGGTTGGTTGGGCCCGAAAAAGCCGCTTTGGGTAAGCTGCCGACCGACGCCTGGTGGCATACGATCGTGCCAACCAACAGCAAAGAAAAAACGGGTTACCCGACCCAAAAACCCTTGGGGGTCTTGAATCGCATCATCCGGGCTTCTTCTAATCCGGGTGACCTGGTGCTGGATTTCTTCGCCGGCAGCGGGACGGTCGGGGCAAGCTGCTTGGAGCTGAACCGGCGGTTCATCTTGATCGATAACCACCGCGAGGCGCTGCAGGTGATGGCTAAACGATTCGGGGCGAACCCCGCGATCGAGTGGATCGGGTTCGACCCGGCTGAGGGCCAATAAAAAACTGCGGACGCACAAGCGCCCGCAGTTTTCTGTTTCAAGGCGGTTTATTTCCCGAATTTCTGCCCCAGGATATCTACCAGAGTTGGCTGGCCGATCTCCTGCAGTTCATAGCGCACGCGCTGGGTCGGCTTGTTGATCTTGACCACCCGTTTCAAATCAATCGGCGTGCCGATGATGACAAGCTCGGCGTCGGAAGCGTTGATGGTCTGCTCGAGCTCGTGCGTCTGGGCTTCGCCATAGCCCATCGCAGGCAGGACATTGCCGGTTGAGGGATATTTCTCATATGTAGCTTTGATAGAGCCGACCGCAAAGGGCCGCGGATCGATGATCTCAGCCGCGCCAAAGCGCTGCGCTGCCACCCAGCCGGCTCCATAAGCCATTCCGCCATGCGTCAGCGTTGGGCCGTCCTCGACGACGAGCACGCGCTTGCCCAGGATCGCCGCGGGGTCATCGACGAACAGCGGTGAAGCCGCCTCGATAAAGACCACATCCGGGTTGACGCGGCGCAGGTTATCGCGCACCCGCATGACATTGGCTGGCTCGGCGGTGTCGACCTTGTTGATCACAATCACATCTGCCAGGCGCGAGTTCGTCTCGCCGGGGTGATAGGAGATTTCATGCCCGGGGCGGTGCGGATCTGCGACCACGATCTGTAGGTCTGGCACGTAGAAGGGGACGTCGTTGTTGCCGCCGTCCCACAGTATGATATCGACCTCTTGTTCTGCCTGGCGCAGGATGCGCTCGTAATCCACGCCGGCATAGACGATCACCCCATTGTCAATGTGCGGTTCGTATTCCTCGCGCTCCTCGATCGTGCATTCATGTTTGTCGAGGTCGCTGTATTCGGCAAAGCGTTGGACGGCTTGCTTTACCAGGTCGCCATAGGGCATCGGGTGGCGGATCGCGGCGACCTTGAAGCCCATGTCGCGCAGGATGAGCGAGACGCGCCGGGTGGTTTGGCTTTTGCCTGCGCCGGTGCGCACCGCGCACACCGAGACCACCGGCTTGGTGGATGGGATCATCGTATGCGTTGGTCCCATAAGCCTGAAATCGGCGCCCGCCGCCAGAACTTCCGAGGCTTTGTGCATCACGTATTCGTGCGGCACATCGCTGTAGGCGAACACCACCTGGTCGGCCTGATGTTGTTTGATCAGCTTCACCAGGTCGCTCTCGACAAAGATCGGGATGCCCTGGGGATAGTGCGGGCCAGCCAGTTCTGCCGGATAAGTCCTGCCGGCGATGTCCGGGATCTGGGTCGCGGTAAAAGCGACCACTTCGTAGTCGGGGTTATTGCGGTAAAAGACGTTGAAGTTGTGGAAATCGCGCCCAGCGGCGCCCATAATGATGGTGCGAATGCGTGTCATATGATCTATCCTCTCCTTATGATCATTTGTTTCAAATATCGTTGTTTACTTTTACATGACATCGGGTGCAGCGATGTCCAGCAGCCGCAGCGCGTTCGCCAGGGTCTGGCGGGCGGCTGCAACCAGGAGCAAGCGCGAGGCGCGGGTTTGCTCGGTCTCTGCCTGGAGCACTGGCACGGCATGGTAGAAACTGTGGAATGCGTCTGCCAGATCGTAAGCATAGCTCGCCAGGATCAAAGGACGGTATTCATTGGCGGCTTGCTGGACGGTTGCGGGAAAACGCGAGATCAGCTCGACGAGCTGGATTTCATGGTTGGTGAGCTCGCCCTCATAGGGAGCGACCTCGGGCAGGCCTCCCGCTTTGCGAATGATGCTGCTGGCGCGCACATGCGCGTTTTGGATATAAGGGCCGGTCCGCCCATCGAAGTTGAGGGCCGATTCGATATCGAAGACGATGTCCTTGTTGTTATCCACCGAGAGCATGGCGTAAACCAGGGCGCCCAGACCGACCTGGCTGGCGACCAGCTCCCGTTGTTCGGCTGCCAGGTCGGGGTTTTTTTGTTCTATCTCGAGCAGTACCCGGCGCAGCGCCTCGTCATACACGTCTTTGAACAACGCCAGGCGCCCGCGCCGGGCGGACATGGCGCCTTCCGGGAGGCTCACAAATCCATAACCCAGGTGGTAACATTTCTCGGCCTGTTTGAACCCCCAGAGTTCGAGGATTTTGAAAGTCTGCTGCATGTACAGGCTCTGGCGCACATCGATCACGTATATTGACCGGTCGACCCCGTATTTTTCGAATTTCTCTTTGGCCAGCGCCAGGTCTTTAGTGAGGTACAGCGTGGTCCCGTCGCTGCGCAGGATGACGTTTGTGCGGTATTTCTCTTTTTTCAGCCCGAGCTTTTCGTCGATCCGGACGATCACGGGCCCTTCAGGGCGTTCATCATCAGCGACGCCTAATTGGATCAACTCCTCTACAATGGCTTTGGCGGGCTGGTCGACTTCGCTTTCGAAGAACCAGACATCTATGTGGATATCCAACATATCCAGAATGACTCTGAGCTCCTCAAGGCTCCATTCCCGCGTCATTTTCCACAGCGCGCGCACTTCTGGATCGCCCGCGTCCCATTTGCGGTACAGCTCGCGCCTTTCAGCGTCATAGGTTTCACGCAAAGCCTTTTCTTGGGGGCTTTCGTTCTCCTTGGGCTCGAATAGGCGTGAAGCTTCCACGTAAAGCTTGAGCAGCCATTGGCCGCGTTCGTGTACGCCCTGCGGTTCCTGCCCGAAGTAGAATTTCTGATACATCCAGATGATCGTGATCACCCCCAGCCCGATGTCGCCAGGGTAGGAGGCTCGAATCGTGGGAAAGCCGGCGAACTCAACCAGCCTGGAGAGCGTTTCGCCCAGGATCGCGTTGCGGAAATGGCCCATGTGAAAAGAGTGATGCGTGTTGGGCTGAGCATACTCAACCATCACGCGCTCCGACTTGGTCATTCCGCGCCCGAAATCCTGGCCTTCGGAAAGCACCGTGGAAATCACCCGGCTGGTAAATTCTGAGGTCAGATAGTACAGGTTGAGATAGCCTTTGACGGCTTCCACATGGGAAAACCCCGCCGGAACCCCGATGCGATCGGCTATCTCAAGCGCGATTTGCTGAGCGCGCTCAGGGATCGGGGTGCCGGGGGCATTGGCGCCGCGGCGCGCCTCCAGCGCAGCCAACTGAAAAAAGGAGGTTGAGATACCCCATTCACCTGCAAATGGGATGGCGTTCCATTGGATGGCGTCGGGCTCGGGCAGGCCTTTCTCAGCATAATAATTCCGGATAATGGCTTCCAGACGGTCGCGTTCTCTGTTGAACATACACGTTCCTGAAGGAATTTAAAAAAATGATTACTTAAGCGCAGGAATTATACTCGATGTTCAGGGGCGAGAAATGAAAAACGGGAGCAAATCGATGCTCCCGTTGAAGAGACACGGTCAAGGCGTTTCAGGAAGGTTCTTGCATTAAGTGGTTCAGTTGTTTCATCAGGCGGCTTTTGCGGCGGGCAGCGTTATTCTTGTGGATAATGCCTTTCTCGGCGGCTTTGTCCAGGGCGCTGATTGCCTTGCGCGTTGCCAGGACGGCGTCGTCGTTATTCCCCGCCTGGATGGTCAGGTGAGCTTTCTTCACGAATGAACGAGCCCGACCGATATAATAACGATTTCTAAGCCACCGCTTTTCGTTCTGCCTGTTGCGCTTGATTTGCGATTTGATGTTTGCCAACTTAATTCCTCCGAATCATCTACGCCTTACAATTTCACGGCTTGTCATTCTACTAGATGTGCATGAATTTGTCCAGGATTTGGTCTGGAATTTCATAAAACCGGCGCTTAAAAGGCGCCTTTGCCTTGCAGCACGACCACGATAGTTCTTATCAGGATCCAAATATCCAGCAAGATTGAGTAATGCTGGATGTAATAAAGGTCGTCCTCGATGTGGAGGTGCATGGGGCGGTCGCTCCTGACATTGATCTGCCACCAGCCTGTTATCCCCTGGGTAATGCTGAAGCGCTGGCGCTGCCAGGTTTCGTAGCAATCCACCAGTTGGGGCAGTT
>JADYYC010000334.1 GCA_020853835.1 Anaerolineales bacterium | reverse complement strand
TGCAATACGTATTCGACCACGTCGCTTTCAGCCACAATCTCTTTCTGCGCCAGATCCCGCCGTTTGAATTCGATCCCACCGGCTTGCCGCGCCCGTTCGCTCACGGTCAGGCGCACCGGAATGCCGATCAAATCCGCATCGTTAAATTTCACACCGGGGCTTTCCTGACGGTCATCATAGAGCACTTCGACGCCCGCGTCTTGGAGCATCGAATACAGGTTGTCGGATACGTTGAGCGACTGAGAATCGCCTTTCCCCGTCAGGACGATCAGGTGCACCTGATACGGCGCGACGGACACGGGCCAGATCAGACCATGCTGGTCGTGGCGCGCCTCTGCCAGACAGCCAAGCAGCCTGCCGAGTTCGATCCTGTACGAACCCATCAGCACAGCCCTCGATTGCCCCTGCGGGTCGAGGTAATTACAGCCCATCGCTTCACTAAACCGGTCGCCAAGTTTGGCGGTATGGCCCACTTCCACCCCCTGGAGCATGTTCAATTCAGAGCCACACGCAGGGCACGCATCCCCCGGCTGGGCCACGGTAATATCGGCAACCATATCCGCCTCGAAATCACGCCCATAATTTACATTCTTGAGATGAAAGCCTGCTTCGTTGGCTCCCGCAACCAGGTTAGGAGAATCCACAACCTGATCATCCACGATGACAAACACGTCCGCCAAACCTATCGGGGAAGCATATCCCGGTTCAGCCCCGGTCTTTTTGATTTCCTCCTCAGTCGCCGGGCGGAGGGAGCTGGCCTTTAGGACGTTCGCAAGTTTGTTTTCATTCACCTCCCGGTCACCGCGCACGATTGCAAACACAAATTGTTCCCGAAGGCTCGACCGTTCAGGCTTCGATGCAATCAGAAATACCGCTTTAGCCGTGCGCGATTTTGAAACCCCCAGGAAATTTGCCAGGTCTTCGATGGTCTTACAATCTGGCGTGGCAACCTTTTCAAGCGGCAGCAGCGCCTCCTTCACCGGGATGGGTTTCTTATATGTCGCAACCCGGCGATTGGCTTTATACCCACAGGCGTCACAGACCAACAGCGTGTCCTCGCCGGCCGGCGTGACCATCATAAAGTCATGCGCCTCTTCCCCATCCATCACCCCGGCGCCAGCATCGACGGCGACAACGGGAAGACCACAGCGTTGAAAAATCCGGTGATAAGCCTGGTGAAGTGCCTGATACTGGCGTTCCAGACCCTCCCAGTCGAGGTCCAGGCTGTAGCCGTCTTTCACCAGCGCTTCACGCGCCCCGATCAAACCTGCGCGTGGTCGAGGGTCATCCCGCCATTGAGACTTGATCTGAAACACAAGGCGAGGCAACTGCCGGTACGAGCGAATTTCCTGGCGCGCCAAGTCTGCGACAACCTCTTCGTGTGTGCGTGCGAGAACCATCTCGCGCTCGTTCCCGTCTTTGAAACGACTCGGCTCGGCGCCAAGCGCGTCCCAACGACCTGTATCCTTCCACAAATCTGCGGGATAAATTGCTGGCATGCTGATTTCCTGCCCGCCGAGCGATTCCATTTCCTCGCGCACAATAGCCTCGATTTTCGCCAGCGACCGCCTGGCAAGCGGCAAAAACGAGAAAATCCCAACCGCCAGCTGGCGGATAAAACCTGAGCGCAATAAATATTGGTGGCTGGTCAGCTCGGCTTCGCCTGGCGCATCCCGCAGCGTTTGACCGAACAATTCGCTCATTTTCATGGCATGCTCCTCAACTTCAACACATAAAAATGCCCTCTGGGCGTGAATCAGAGAGCGATGATCGGGGAAATATTCACAACCAGTAGTTTATCACGGCATATCGTTTATCCCGGCGGCATGGATAAGCTGTTTGAACTTCTCGAAATTTATAGGTTTGACCAGGTACAAGTTTTCGCAGATTTGACCCATTTCATGGATCTTTCGATCCTCCTCGGAGCTGAAGAGGAAAACCACCGGGATTTGACGGGCAAGTTCATGCTTCTGATAGGCATGAAAGACTTCCATCCCGCTAAATTTCGGTAAATTAAGATCCAGGAGAACGACAAGTGGGAGCGTCTCGCCCGATTCCCAGCGCTCCATCCAGGCAAGCGCCTCCTCGCCATCGCGCGCCACCACAACTGGGCGATCGAATTTATTCTTTGAAAAGGACCTCAATGTCAGGTCAGCATCCATCGGATTGTCTTCGACTAAAAACACGGGTTTGATCACCTGGCTCATGTCCAGCTTCCTGTTTTTGGTTACGGATCAGGCGGGATGTTTAGCTGACACCAATAAACCTGGATGTTCTCGACAATCTGAACAAATGTCTCAAAATCGACAGGCTTGGATAGATAAGAGTTTGCTCCTCCCTGGTAAGCAGAGCGAATATCCCTCTCCTCGGTTGAGGTGGAGAGGATCACCACGGGTATATTTCCATATTCAGGATGATCTTTGAAGACGCGCAAGACTTCGAAGCCATCCACCTTGGGCAGTTTTAAGTCTAAAAGGATCAATAACGGCGTAGTTTCTCCAGAGTCCCAACGCTGGATGAATGAAAGCGCTTGTTCGCCGTCCCAGGCGATATGAATTGGGTTCGGAACTTTATGGCGATTAAAGGCGCGCTGAGTAAGATCCACATCCATTGGGTTATCTTCAACGAGAAGAATGGGCCGGTTTTCTCTATTCATAATCCAATTTCTACGCTGTCGTTACCTCGATTTTGATCGCGGCAGGA
>JADYYC010000333.1 GCA_020853835.1 Anaerolineales bacterium | reverse complement strand
CTTGCCGGCGGCGACGAGGAGGCGGCTGATTTACTTGAGATATTGATCCAGGAAAAGATCCGCGTCTCTGCATTTGCCGAGTCTATGAGCGATCTCGAGGAGGCTTTCTTAAGCCTCACGCGAGCAGAGGAATCGTGATGAACCAGGTTACGGGCAAAGTCAAATCTTTCGAAGTGAACCCGATCATCGTCAAAGAGCTGCGCTCGCGCATGCGCGGCATGAGGGCCTTCGCAACGCTCACTTTTTCGCTGCTGCTATTGGGATCAATCCTGTTTGCGCTGTACCAAATCGCCATCTCGGCTGTCCAAAATACTTCAATCCCCATCAGCCCGCAGATCGGCCAAATTCTTTTCACCGGCCTGGCATTTCTCATGCTGTTTCTGGTCGCGGCAATCACGCCCTCGATCACGTCGGGTGAAATCAGCGGCGAGCGCGAGCGCCAGACCTACGAAATGTTAATGGCAACGCCCCTCTCGCCCGCCCGAATCCTGTGGGGCAAACTGTTTGCCTCGATGAGCTACATCTTCTTGATCCTCTTTGCCGCCATCCCCATGGCAAGCCTGGTTTTTATTTACGGCGGGGTCAACGCGCGGGATATGCTCAAAACGTTGATCGCCCTTGTGGTGATTACCATGATGTTTGGCGTGATCGGGCTTTTTTATTCGGCGTTGCTGAACCGCAGCGGGCGGGCAGCCGTGTTGTCCTATTTGACGGTCGCCGCGCTGCTGTTTGGCCCGATTTTCGCGGCCATTCTTTCCGGCATCCTTCACCAGGGAGAGCCGGACCGGTGGATCATGACACCCAGCCCCATCATGGTGCTCGCGTCGACGTTTCAGCCCTCGGTCAGCGCCGACAGCATCTCGAGCGCGTTCTGGATGCTCGGCAGCCCGGTCTATTGGATTCTCGGGTCTGCCCCGATCAGCATGGACTCGATCCCGAGGCCGGCTTACCATTACGGGCTGCCTCTGTACCTGTTGATCACCCTGGTCCTCTATCTGGTTTCCACCCGGTTGGTACGTCCGGTCCGGAGATGGCAAATTCGCTGGTATGATTTGCTCCTCGCGCTCGTCCTGATCTTCGGTCTGTTGGGCCTGGTCGCATTGGGTTTCCTGACCTCGACTAATCGCTACGAGAACGTCAAAATTCTCACCGGCGCTACCCCTACCCCGCTTATGGAGATCATGCCAGTCACCCCAGCGGTCGAAACGGACATCACCCCTGCCGGCCAGGCGCCTGTAGAGACAGTAACCCCAACTCCGGAACCGGCAGGGCTTTTAGTTCCGAGCCTCCGCCAGGTGAGCTCGGTTCAGGAAGATTGGTATGACCGGTGACTTAAAACTCTACCTGAGGCAATTCGATCGCCGCATCAGGCTGCAGGATACGCTGTGGCGGCTGCAATCCACGCTTTGGATGCCGGCAGCGCTTGGGATTCTCGCACAAATCATCGGGCGGCTGGTCCCGATCCCCCAATTATCGCTTTGGACGGTCGCCCCTTTTATGCTGTGGGCCGTCCTGGTGGGCTTGTCGGGGATCCTCATCCCCCAATCGCGGATGTCGGTGGCGCAGCGCGTCGACCTGGCGCTGGGGCTTAAAGAGCGGCTGTCAACTGCCCTGGCTTTCGAATCCGACGACCTTCAGCCCGATCAGTTATCGTCGCTGGCGCAATCGGACGATACAGCCGCCGAGCCTGCCTCTGAGAACGTGGAGGATTTGCTGAGCCAGTTCCTCACGCGCCAGCGTGCAGACGCGATCCGGGTCGCATCCAAAATTCATCCGCAGCAAGACCTTCCACTTCCCTGGCTTTGGAAACGGACCGCCGTCGGGCTGGCTCTGACAGCAATCGGGCTTCTGCTCATCCCGTTATACAATCCGATGAACCTGCGCCTGCAAGAGCGAGCTGCAATCAAGGAAGAAGCCGCGGCACAGGCTGAGAAAATCGAAGCCTTCAAAGAAGACGTGGCAAAGTCGACAGAGCTTTCGCCGGAGGAAAAGGAAAAACTGATCAAGAAGCTGGAGGAGTTGGCTCAATCGCTGCGCCAGAACCCCGGCGACCTGGAACAGGCCATTGCGGACTTATCGCGCTTTGAAGAGGCGCTTCGCCGAGACATGGATGCTAACCTTGTATCGAACGAGGCCTTGCTGCAAGCGCTTTCCAGGCGGCTGGCAGACCTGGCCGGTTCGGCGGGCGAAGCGAACGCAGAGGGTTCTGCCTCAAAGAATCTGGAAGAACTCAGCCAGAAGATCGGAGAATTAACCCCCGAAGAGCGGGATCAGCTCGCCAGGAACCTGGCCCAAATGGCGGCCCAGTCCTTCCAGGTCGGGAATCAAGCCCTGGGCAACGCCCTCTCAGATCTGGCCCAGGCTGTTCAGGCTGGCGACCAGGAGGCGGCGAAGCAAGCTGCAAACTCCGCCCAGGCGAGCTTGCAGCAGCTTGAGCAGCAGATTTCAAATCATAAGGCTCTCCAGGCCGCCGCCGCACAGGCGCAGGCAAGCCGGCAGGCGCTCTCGCAGAAAAGTAAGTCCACCGCGCAAACCCAGGGTCAGCCGGGCGGACAGAATCGGGGGGCATCTCCAAGCTCAGGATCACAGCCGGGCTCGGGGGGCGGGACGCGCGCCAACCAGCTTCCGCCTGGCAAGGGCGGACGCACCAACGTGCGCCCGCAAGGCAGCGATGTTAACGCCCCGTTGGGCGAATTGGGGAAACAGGTTTACTCGCCCTGGGAGCGCGCCGGCGCGACCGAGAACAAATTATTTATCCCCGGACAGGACAGCGGCGAGGGCGAGACGACCAGCGTCGAAGGCCAGTCACCGCAAGCGGGCATCGGCAACCCCGCCCTGGTGCCTTACAATCAGGTCTTTTTTCAGTACTTAACTGCCGCGAACCAGGCCATCCAAAAAGACTATATACCCGTTGACCTTCAAGATTTTGTGCGAGACTACTTCGCCTCTCTCGAACCGAGCAACTGATACATCTCGATCCACCAACTGGAGTTTTTATGACAGACAACCAACTCAGCCCCGAACAATTTCGCCAAATTGTGGACGATATCGAAACCGAAATCGGCCGCGTGATTGTGGGCCAGCAGGCGCTTATCCGGCAGACCCTGGTAACGCTCCTGGCGGGCGGCAACGCCTTGCTCGAAGGGGTGCCGGGGTTGGGTAAGACGATGCTGGTGAGGGCTTTGT
>JADYYC010000332.1 GCA_020853835.1 Anaerolineales bacterium | reverse complement strand
TGCGGCGGTTGACCAACGACGGTAATTTCGCTGACGCCATTCTTCACCCGGTTGAAAGTGGGATAATATCGGGCAAGTATATCAAAACTCGCCCGTTAACGGCAGGCTGACCGCGCTGCCGGCGGCAATGAGCGGGTGTACCGTCAGGGATTTGCCTGCGGCGGCAGTTCCCAAAGCCGCAAGGTGGCGTCCTCAGAGCCAGAGACGATCAACGGTTCCTTGGGCGAGATGTCCACGCTGGTCACCCCGCCTTCGTGCCCAACCAGCACCCGCGCGGGGAGCGCGAGAAACGACCCGTTTTCGAACCTCCACAAGCGCAATGTGCCGTCCTGCGAGGCCGAAACCAGCCACCCGCCTTCCAGGGAGAACGCCAGCCCGTTGATCGCGCCCGTGTGACCGTACAGCGTCTGGAGCAATGTCCCGTCATCCATGCGCCAGATGCGGATCAACCCGTCTTCCATCCCCGAAGCCAGGAGTTCCCCGTCCGGCGAAAACTGGAGGCTGCGGCAGGGCTGCGAGCCCATCTTCAAAGCCCCCCGCCAGATCCCGCTCAGCGTGCGGACGCGCACCGTCCCGTCGCCCTCCCCCCAGGCGATGGCGCTCGCATCGGGGGCAAACACGACGCTTCTTACGCCGGTCATGCCTTCGTCGATGATCTCCTCGCTGGTCCGGCTGGAGGGCCGCCACAAGCGCACAGTGGAATCTTCCGCAGAAGACGCATACCACCGCCCATCGCGGGCGACGTCGAGCCCGGTGATCCAGCCGGTGTGGCCTTCATAAGTCCGGGTCAGCCGGCCGCTCGCGACGTCCCAGCCTCTCAGGAGCCCGTCCGTGGACCCGGTCAACAGCGTCGCGCCATTGTAGGTGTACACGACCCTCAACACCGGGAACGGATGGCCTTGCATGGTGCGGATGAGCCGCGCCTGGCTCACATTCCACAGGCGCAGCGTGTTGTCAACCGAACCGGAGGCGATCGTCTTGCCGTCCGGCGAAAAAGCGACATCCCAAACCCCGGCTGTATGCCCCTTTAAAACCGCCAGGGCTTCCTGCGTGGACACGACGGGCGTCGGCGTGGAGGCGCATTCGGGGCGCGGGGTGGGCAAGAGCAGCCTCTGGTAAACCTGGTTGTTGTTTTCGTCCCGCTCGATGACCAGCGAAGTGGCGTCTACAAAGACGTGATGGTCTTGCGCAGAATAGGGAAACAAAACTGCGACCGATGCGCCCGGTTCAAGCCGCTTGTTGATCAATTGCTGGTCGAGATTGAGCTGGACGACGAACGGTCCCGCCGCGGCAGCGCCGCGGTTTTCGACCTGCACCTCGACCTGGTAAGCCTGATCGGGAGCCGGGCACAGGACATCTGGATCACCGAGCAGCTCGACAGACGTTATCACCAGATCGGCGAGCGGAGGTTCGGTCTCGGTGGGCGCCGGCGAAGCGGGGGCGGAGGGCGAAGGCTGGCCGGTCCCGTCATTCGGGCCGCAGGAGGCGAGCAGCATTCCGAAAATGCAACACAGCATCAGGCACAGCAGCGGGTCTGTCCTGATCAGTTGCTTAGCGGCTTTCATGCTGCGTTGCGCCCAGCCCTCCCATGAACCTTACAGGGTCACGGCGGTCTCGTCCTTGTGCATGGCGTTGAACGCGGCGATGGAGACTTCCAGCATTTCCAATGAAGGCTCACGCGTGGTCAGGTGTTGCAGCGCCATATTCGGCCTGATCATCCAGCGCACCAGGGGCAAATCGAGATGGTGCGCAGTCCAGCGAATGTACTCATAGGAGAGGCCCGCCAGGACGGGCAGAAGCAGGATGCGGCTGAGCAGCCTGAGGCCCAGCGGCAGCGGGCCAAGCAGGCCGAAGAGCAGCACCGACAGGAGCACCAGCGTGAGCAGGAAAGACGTCCCGCAGCGCGGGTGTTCGAGCGAGAAGCCGCTCACGATCTCGGGCTTCAATTCGGCGCCCGCTTCAAAGGCGTTGATGGTCTTGTGCTCCGCGCCGTGATAGGCAAAAACGCGCTTGATTTCGGGCATTTTCCCCACCGCCCAGATGTAGACGATTAGCAAAATCAGGCGGATCAGTCCCTCGACCAGGTTCCCCCACCAGGAGTTGAGACCCAGAAACCTCTCTCCCAACTGGCCCACCAGCGCGGGCGCCAGGAAGAAGATGGCGATGCCCAGCGCAAAGGAAAGCCCCAGAGTGAGGTAAAGCGCCGGCCCCTCCAGCTTTTCGTCCTCGCCGGTCTGCACGTTGGCTGAAATGGTCAGGGCGCGCATCCCCAAACCGAGCGCATCCCAGAGGCCGATCAGGCCGCGCACAAAGGGGATTTTTAGAATCTGGCTGCGATAGATCGCGGTCAGCGGTTCCTGGTGGATGACGATCTGGTGATCGGGGGCGCGCATGGCAATCGCCACGCTTTGCCTGCCGCGCATCATCACGCCTTCGATCACGGCTTGCCCGCCATATGTGGGCATTCTCTCTTCCATCGTTTTCTACCTCATCATGTGAAATTGACTCTACCGATTCAACCGTCCAGCCGGTTGTCGCGAACAGCGCAGCCGGGTTACAGATAAGTAAAGAAGCGCACCAATGCCTGCACCCCGCGCTCAAAGGTCGGCAGGTGCAGCTTTTCGTTGGGCGCGTGCAGGTTATCCTCGGGGAGGCTGAACCCGGTCAAGACAGACTCGATCCCAAGGTACTTCTGCATCGAGGCTACCACCGGGATGCTCCCGCCCTCCCTTCTGACCAGCGGGCGCACGCCCCAGGTCGCCTCGAGCGCCCTCTGCATGGCCTGGACCGCGAAATGGTCCAGGTTGGTGATCGAGGGGTAGCCGGCCGAGTGCATGGTCAGCTCCGAGCGCACCGTTGGGGGCGTGTGGTCGTGCAGGTACTGCGAAAGCTGTTCGCGCACCTCGAAGGGGTCCTGGTCGGGCACCAGCCGGCATGAAATCTTGGCCATCGCTTTGGCAGGCAGCACCGTTTTGGATCCCTCGCCGGTGAAACCGGAGTACAGCCCGTTGACTTCGAGGGTCGGCCTGGCGGAGGCGCGCTCGACCAGCGAATAGCCCTCTTCGCCAAAGAACCGCGAACAGCCCGTCTGGCGGCGGTAGTAGATTTCATCCACCGGCAAGCGGCGCAATTCATCCCGTTCGGCTTCTTCAAGCTGACGCACCCGGTCGTAAAAGCCGGGGAGCGTCACCCGCCCCGAAGCGTCGTGCATCCCGGCGATCAGTTCGCACAAAACCTGCGCCGGGTTGTGAACAACCCCGCCAAACAGCCCCGAGTGCAGGTCGTGGTCTGGCCCGGTGATCTGGATCTCGAAATAAGCCAGCCCGCGCAAGCCGTAGGTGATGGTCGGGTAGTCCCGCCCGATCATGCCCGCGTCCGGGTTGAGCGCGAAATCGCTGGCGAGCAGCTCTTTATGCTCGATGATAAATTTGTCCAGGTTTGGCGAGCCGATCTCTTCCTCGCCCTCGATCATAAACTTGAAGTTGACCGGCAGGCCGCCCGTTTGCGCCAGGGCATCCAGCGCGGTGAGCACCGCCAGGATCTGGCCCTTCATATCCGAGGCCCCCCTGCCAAACAAATGCTCTCCACGCACCTCGGGCTCGAACGGCAGGCTTTCCCAAAGCCCAAGCGGTTCGACGGGCTGCACGTCATAATGCCCGTAAACGAGGACGGTGGGTTTTTCGGGGCTGGCTTTAAGCAGTTCTCCATAGACGATCGGGGCGCCCTCGGTCTGGAAGGTGCGCACGTTCTGAGCGCCCAGCTGCTGCAATCGCCCGCCGACCCAGGCGGCCGCGCGCTCCATTTCGGGCCTGGCGCTTTTCTCGGTGGAAATCGAGGGGATGCGCACGAACGACTTGAGCGAGTCGATCGCCTGATCCTTTTGGTCGCTGGCATACTGCAAGGCAGCCGTTAAGCGGACATCGTCCGCAGTGGTGATGGACATCCAAAACTCCCAAATAAGAATTGATTTTATTCGATGGCCTATTATAACGCCCTCTTTGCGGCTTGCGCCCGACAGGGACAGTTTTCGTGCAGAATTTCAGCTCTGCAAGGTCCGCACATTAATATCAGATGTGTCATCCTGAACCATGTTAAAATTGGAAAAACTGGATCGGTGGTCGTCGCAGAGCTGTTTGCGCCGGCGTCGGACGATAAAGCCACCTGGGCTGTTGCCCGTCGAAAAGCGCCTCCGTCCTCTATCACATGAAAGGCAGTTCGCCGATCCATGACCATCTGGAAAAACTATTTTCTGGCTCAGTCCGTCCAGGAAGCGCTGGACGCATTGGCGCAGTCGGCCGGCCAGGCCCGGCCCATCGCGGGCGGCACCGATCTGCTGCTCGATTTGCAACAAGGGCGTCATCCCCCTCTCGACACCCTGGTCGATTTGACCCACATCGCTGAAATGCGCGAACTTGAAGCGCGCGCCGACAAGCTGTTTATCGGCGCGGCGCTGCCGCTCAACCGCATCGTCGCCGACCCGCTGGTTCAAAAGCACGCCCCCGCCCTGGTGGATGCCGCCAGCCTGATCGGCGGGCCGCAAGTGAGAAACACCGCCACGCTGGGGGGCAACGTCTGCCATGCCCTTCCGGCTGCGGACGGCACGATCTCCCTCCTGGCGCTGAACGCAACCGCAGTCGTGGCGAGCCTGGAGGGGCGCTGCGAAATTCCGCTGGGCGAACTTTTTCGCGGGCCGGGCAAATCTGCCCTGGACCCGGCCCGGGAGATCCTGGTGGGTTTTCACCTCCCCTTGCGCCTCCCCGGTCAGGCGTCCGCTTTCCGGCGCGTGATGCGCCCGCAGGGCGTCGCGATCGCCATTCTCAACCTGGGGGTCTGGCTGGAGAGAAGCGCAGGGCG
>JADYYC010000331.1 GCA_020853835.1 Anaerolineales bacterium | reverse complement strand
TGTATTGACTGTCTTCCAGATCATCAAACAGATGTTTGACATCTTCGTACATATGGCCCTGGTTTTCCTTCAGCGCCAGCACATAATCTGCACTTCGGTCGATGGTCTTCTCAGCAATGCTCGTCTGACAGCCCATGGCATCAATGGTCATAATACACCCGCTAATTTCCAATACTTCTAACAGTTGTGGGATAGGGTGCCTAAAGAAAAAAATGGCGCATCAATCAGAACCGCGCGCCATCCAGACCATGTAGAGCGCCACCGAGCCGGCTACCGCGGCGTTTAGCGAATCGATTTCTCCTCGCATCGGAAGCTGAACCAGCACATCACACGAATCCCGCACCAGCGCTCGCATCCCCGCGCCTTCGCTCCCAACCACCAGGGCCACCGCGCCATCCAGCCGCGCCCGGTCGATCCGCACCGCCGGGCGGCTCCCCTCCAGCCCGATGATCCATAACCCGGCTTCCTTGAGCTCTCGCATGGCCTGCGCCAGGTTCACCTGGGCGATCAGCAAATGCTCGCTTGCCCCAGAAGACGACCCAACCACGCTGGGCGTGACGCTCACCGTGTGGCGCAGCGGCAGCAGGACGCCGTGGACACCGACAACCTCCGCCGTGCGCAGCAGCGACCCCAGGTTTTGGGGGTCTTGCAAAGCGTCCAGAATCAAGATCAAAGCCGGCTCATTGCGCTGTTCTGCCAGAGCCAGCATCTCTATAAGGCTGCTGTAAGGGTATCTGCTCGCTTCGAGGGCCACGCCTTGATGGTTCGCTTCGAGCGCCTGGAGCCGTTGTTTGGGAACCTCCTGGATCGTAAGCCGGCGTTCACGACCGAGCTCGATGATTTCGGCCAGCCGGCCCTTCGGTTGTGCGCCTTGCGCAACCCAGAGCTGGAAGAAGTGCCGCCTTCCAGCTCGGAGCGTTTCGTAAACCGGGTTTCGACCTGCGATCCATTCGCGCATCTGGCTCTCACCCATGTTCGAGGCGGGGTTCTACCCCCCGTTTGCTTCGATGCGGGCAAAGATCATCCGCCCCGCTGCGGTTTGGAGCACTTTCGTGACCCCCACGTTAGCCCGGGTATTGATCCGGTCTCGCCCGTCTTCGACCACCACCATCGTCCCGTCATCCAGATAGGCGATCCCCTGACCGGCTTCCCGGCCCTCCTGGATTATGTTCACGGTGATCGACTCGCCCGGCAGGAAGACCGATTTGACGGCGTTGGCCAGCTCGTTTACATTGAGCACAGCCACGCCCTGAAGCTCCGCCACCCGGTTCAGGTTATAGTCGTTTGTTAAAATGGGGCAGCGCAGCTGGCGCGCCAGCACGACCAGCTTGTCGTCCACCTCACGCACGCCTTCCACATCGATATCGCTGATGCGCACCGGCACGGCCGACTCTTTTTGGAGCTGCGAGAGCACCTCCATCCCCCGCCGGCCGCGCTGCCGGCGCAGAGCGTCAGGCGAATCTGCGATATATTGAAGCTCGTTCAGCACAAAGCGCGGGATCAACAGCGTGCCCGATAAAAAACCGGTGCGGGCAATGTCCGCAATCCGGCCATCGATAATCACGCTTGTATCCAGCAAGACATTCCGGCCGACGCCCGAGGCGCTGTCAGGGCTGCCGGTTTCGCCCTGCTCGCCCGTCTCTTCGCTTGACCGCGCCTGCCAGCGCGCAACGAACAGGCTGAAGATCTCCTTCTGGCGCATCACAAAGATCGACACGCCCAGGTAGGCGAGGATGATCACCCCTACAAAAGGTAAGATCTGGCTGAACGGTCGTGGAAGCAAGGAGAGTGGAAAGGCAAGCAGCGCGGCGATCAGCAAACCGGTCACCATCCCCATCAACCCGGCAGCCAGGGTTTGTGCTGAGAGCTTTCCAAGCGCGTTGACCAAATAACGCGCCGGGCGGGTGGTCACAAACGGCGTCAGCACCAGCCCTATCAGAGCCCCCAGCAGCGCCAGGATTATCGCATATAAATCAGGAGAGGTGCCCATGCTTGCCGCCAGGTCCTGACCGAAGTAAACCCCCACGATCGCCATCACGATCATTCCGATGATGCGAAACACAAATTCAATGCCTATCATAATAATTCCTCCAAAAAAAAGAGCGCAAACGACTGCGCTCGCCCGAGAAACGCCTGCGCGCCGGCTTATCTATTGCCCGGGTGCGATTCTCGATCAAATGAAAAATGGTCCTAAATGAATGCTAGATAAATATCAGGTGCCAGGCATGCAAAAACATGCGAGATGATTTCAACGCTTTGACCAAGAATCGACTGATGTGGTTTTATAAATTAATGAACATTATATTACGTTTTGCCAGCGTTAACATTTGAGGTTTCTCAGAAATAAAATTACCCCCTTGTGGAGCGGCTCAGGAGCGGAAATACACTTCACCCGACCCGCGTATTACAACTATAATTAGACAGATTTTATTTATCTTGCTTATCGACCATTTTTTCTCAAGGAGGTATTATGGAAGTTGCTACGATAGCCACCCCAACCCCGCTCGAGGAGAAGGAATACAATCGTCGTATCTGGGCCTGGACGATGTACGACTGGGCCAACTCCGCCTTTGCCACGACTATCCTGGCGGCGATATTGCCGGTCTATTTCAGCCAGGTCGCCGCTTCGACCCTCCCCAGCCCCGCACTGGCAACGTCCTACTGGAGTATGGGCCTCAGCATCTCTCTTCTGATCGTGGCGCTCATCGCCCCGGTCCTTGGCACAATCTCCGACATTTCGCGCGGCAAGAAGAAATTTCTGGGCTTCTTTGCGGGCATCGGTATCATTGCCACCGGGCTGCTGGTTTTGGTCAGCACGGGGGATTGGATCCTCGCTTCGATCCTGGCTATTATCGGGCGGATCGGCTTCAACGGCGCCAACACCTTCTACGATGCGCTCCTGCCGCATGTTGCCAGGCCGG
>JADYYC010000330.1 GCA_020853835.1 Anaerolineales bacterium | reverse complement strand
CAGGCAAGTACAACGTGGCGATGGTGCTGATCGGCCCGCATGATGACGGCGGGTACTCCCAGGCCCACTTCGAAGGCCTGGAATACGTCCAGAAAAACGTCCCCAACGTGCACACCGCCTACATCGAAAACGTCCCTGAAGGCGCCGATTCCGAGCAGGTGTTCCGCAGCCTCGCCCGCAAGGGCTTCGACCTGATTTACGGAACCTCGTTCGGCTTTATGGACCCGATGGAGATCGTAGCGGATGAATTCCCGGACACCTATTTCATCCACGTCTCGGGCTACAAGTCCAATGAGAAGAACTTCGGCAACCTCTTTGGCGCGATGGAAAATATGAAATACCTGGCGGGCATGCTCGCCGGGGCGCGCGCCAAGATGGACGGCAACCCCAAGCTGGGTTATATGGCGACCTTCCCCATCCCCGAGGAGATCCGCCTGGGCAACGCCATCGCGCTGGGGATGCGCAAGACCTGCCCCGAATGCACGATGGACGTGCGCTGGATCAATACCTGGCACGACCCCGTGATCGAGAAAGAAGCCGCGGCCTCGCTGTTCGACGCGGGCGCGCAGGTGGTCTTCACCGGCGCCGACACACCGGCGGTCGCTGATGTGGCCCAGGAGAAGGGCAAATGGGGTGTTCCGTACGACTGGTGGGGCTCTTGCAAAGTCGAGCGCTGCCTGACCGTCCCGTACTGGAACTGGGGCCCGGTTTACACAAGCATCACCAACGGCCTCATCGCCGGCACTTACAAAGTCGGCTGGGATTACTTTGACGCCGATTCCGGCGGTCTGGGGCTCTACGGCTTCATGGAAGGCGAGACGCTGCCTAAGGGCGTGCAAGAGCTGCCACCCGAAGTCGTCCAGGAAGTCAAAGACATCCTCGCCAAGATGCTCAAGGGCGAGTTCACCCGCTTCGACGTGTTTGCGGGCGAGATCAAGGACAACCAGGGCAACGTGATCGTCCCGGCTGGCGAGAAGATGAAGCAAGCCGACCTCGACCAGGTTCCGCCCGGCGCGCCCGGCCTGGAATGCCAATACTGCATGTACTGGTGGGCCGAGGGCATCACCAGCGAGCTGCCAAAACAGTAACCTTTTATAGTACCAGAGACCAGGAACCGGAGCGCGTTATACGCCCCGTTTCCTGGTCTCCATCCAGGATTTTCCAAGCAATTATTTACCATCTCAATTTTATCCGCACCTTGAAGATCGGAAGGCTATGAGCGAACAACCCAGCGAGTACGCATCCACCCCCGCAGACCGCCCGCCAATCGTTGAGATGCGTCAGATCGTCAAACGCTTCCCCGGCGTGCTTGCCAACGACCAGGTCGATTTCGAACTGCGCCAGGGCGAAATCCATGCCCTGCTGGGCGAAAACGGCGCCGGAAAGAGCACCTTGATGAACATCCTGGCGGGCATGTACACCGCAGACGCCGGCGCCATCCTGGTCAAAGGCCGGCCGGTCAGCTTTTCGTCGCCGCGCGATGCCATCCAAGCCGGGATCGGTATGATCCACCAGCACTTCATGCTCGTCCCCACCCAGACGGTGACCGAAAACATCCTGCTCGGCCTGGACGAGCCGCGCTTTCTCATGCGCCTGGCGCATTACGAGGAAGTCGTCGCCGAGCTCGGACAGAATTACGGCATGAAGGTGGATCCGCGCGCCCGCATCTGGCAGCTTTCGGTGGGCGAGCAGCAGCGCGTCGAGATCCTTAAAATGCTTTACCGCGGGGCCGATGTGCTGGTGATGGACGAGCCCACCGCCGTCCTGGCGCCCCAGGAGATCGAAGCGCTTTTCGTCACCCTGCGCGCCATGGTCAGCGAGGGCAAATCGGTCATATTCATCAGCCACAAACTTCAGGAAGTCAAAGCCATATCCGACCGCGTCACGGTGCTGCGCAAGGGGCGCATCTCGGCTGCGGGGCTGCTCACCCGCGAGACCTCGCGCGACGAGCTGGCGCGCCAGATGGTTGGGCGTGAAGTCGTCTTTCGCCTCGATAAAAAGGCGCAGGAACCCGGCGAAGTCGTCCTCCAGGTGCAGGATATCCACGCCGAAAACGACAAGGGCCTGCCCGCGCTGAACGGGGTGTCCTTCGAGGTGCGCCAGGGCGAGATCCTCGGGCTGGCGGGCGTGGCTGGAAACGGGCAGAGCGAACTGGCTCAGATCATCAGCGGGCTGCGCCGCTGTCTGAAAGGCTGCGTGAGCTTGAAAGGCAAGGTGATCTGCAACCAGTCCACCCTGGTCGGTATCCAGCACGGCCTGGCTTACGTCCCCGAAGACCGCACCCACGTGGGCACCGCGCCAAACCTGAGCGTGACCGACAACGTGATTATGAAGAAATACCGCCAGCCGCCCATCGGGCGCGGCTGGATGATCGACATGCAGAGCGCCAACCACTTCGCCAACGACCTGCGCCAGGCGTACGAGATCATCGTCCCGAACGTGGATACCCCGGTGCGGCTGCTTTCTGGCGGCAACCTGCAGCGAGTGATCCTGGCGCGCGAGCTCTCAAGCGAGCCCTCGTTCCTGCTGGCGGTACAGCCGACGCGCGGCCTGGACGTGGGCGCCATCGAGGGCGTCCAGCGCCTGCTCCTGGCGCAGCGCGAAGCCGGTTCGGCCGTGCTGCTCATCTCCGAAGAGCTGGAGGAATTGATGAGCCTGAGCGACCGCATCATTGTGATCTACGAAGGCCGCATCATGGGCGAGATGAAAGACCCCGACATCGAGACGCTGGGGATGATGATGACCGGCACACCCCTGGAGCAGATCCAGTCTCAAGGAGCGCCGCAGCATGACTGAAACCGTTACGCCCGTCAAGCCCGCTGGCAGCGGCTTGCGGCTGCCTTTTCGCATCATTTTAGAGCCCCGCCTCAAAGAACCGCCAAAGTGGTTCCCCTCGGCGGTCTCGGCTGGCGCGATCGTGTTCGCCCTGTTTCTAGGCGGGATCGTGATCGCCCTGTCGGGCGGCGACCCGATTCGCTCATACATCCACATCGCCCGCGCCTCGTTTGGCAGCCTGGGGGTGTTCTCCGATACGATCGTCAAAGCCACCCCGCTGATACTCGTGGGGCTGGCGTGTTCAGTCGCCTTTCGCATGCGGTTGTGGAACATCGGCGCCGAGGGACAGTTTTTCCTGGGTGCGTTCGGCGCCAGCGCGGTGATCCTCACCCCGCTCCTGCCCGCCGATACCCCGGCCTGGATTTTCATCCCCGCCACCATGCTCGCCGGGATGCTGGCGGGCGCGCTCTGGGCGTTCGTGCCGGGCATTCTCAAAGCGCGCCTGAACGTGAACGAGATCATCACAACCTTGATGATGAACTACATCGCCCTCTCGTTGGTCAATTATTTCATCTTTGCGGTCTGGACCGAGCGCGGGTTCCAGATGAGCGCGGTGTTCCCGCGCAACGCCTGGCTGCCGCGCCTGACCGATTTCTCCGCCCAGGTGCCCGCGTTTCGCGGGCTGACCACCCACATGGGGCTGATCTTTGGCCTGGTGGCGGCTGTGGTCGTCTACCTGATCCTCTACCGCAGCCGCTGGGGGTATGAGATCCGCCTGATCGGCGACAACCCGAACGCCGCCCGCTACGCCGGCATCAACATCGCCCGCAACACCGTCCTGGTGATGATGCTCTCGGGGGCGTTAGCGGGGCTGGCGGGCATGTCGGAGAT
>JADYYC010000329.1 GCA_020853835.1 Anaerolineales bacterium | reverse complement strand
GCCAGGTAACCCCAGCGGGCGCGCTCCTTGCCGAGCGCCACCACCAGGTTGATCTTGCCCGTCTCTGCGTCGGAGGCCATATCGGGGAACTGGTTGATCCACAGGATGGCGGTGGTGAGCAGGCCGATCGGCAGGCCGACGAAGAAGTCCATCCAGGTGAGCGTGCCCGTGAGCGCAAACACGGTTCCCGCCGTCATCAGCGGCCCGAAGTTCAGACCGACGATGAGCTCTCCCAACCCGTGCCGCGCCGCCAGCCGGAGCGGCGGGGCGGTGTAGAAATAGGCTGAAAAGGCCCCGAAAGCCCCGAACAGCAGCAGGAAAGGGCCGCGCATGATCAAAAACGGCAGCCCCGCCAGGCAGGCGACCGCCAGCGCCGCCCACGCCACGCGCCGCAGGCTGCGTTCGGAAATGAGCCTCAGCTCGATCGAGCGGCTGCCGCCCGAGTAAGGCAGAAAGTATTCGTTGTTCGCCGGGTCGGCGCCGCTCTGCCAATCGAAGTAATCGTTGAACGTGTTCGCCGCGACGTGCATGGCGATGCCCCCGACCAGCGCCAGCCAGAACAGCGCCCAGGGGAAGACCTCGATCCGCCGGCTGGCGACGATCCAGGCTCCTCCGGCCAGGATGGGGACGACCGTCGCGGTCAAGAAGGGGGCGCGGGTGATCACCATCCAGGCGAAGAGGCGGGTCGCCAGCCCGATCTTGGGGGCGGCTTCCGCGACCGGCACGTCGGGCCGGGGGATGGTCACGCCGCAGTAGCCGATCTGGACGCCGTTTCTGAACGTGGGCGTGATGCGGACGTCCGCCGCAAAGGGCGTGCCGTCCCGCCGCAGGAACACCGTCCGCCCCTCGTACTTTCCCTGTTCGCGGGCGGTTTTCAACCAGCTTGGGACGCGGCTCAGCACGGTCAAGCCGGGCGAGAAGAAAGAGACCCGCTTGTGCCCGATCACTTCATCGGGCTGGTAACCGAAAACCTGAACCGCGCCGGGATTGAAGGTCTCGATGCGGCCTTCCAGGTCACAGGTGATCACGCTTTTTATTTCTGACATCGAACCCTCCAGGGTTGCCTAATCGGATAAATCATCTCGATTATACCCCCAATCGAGCGGGCTTTGCACAGCTTTGATGGGACGCCTTCTGGCGTGACATTAAAACAACCGGGCGGCCCGGCTCGCCGCCAGACCGCCCGGCCTCGAGCGCAGGGCGTGGATTATCCTTTGGGGATGATGATCCAGCACAGGGCATAGATCAGCAGCCCCGGCACGCCGCCGGGGATCAACGAGATCAGGAACGCCAGCCGGAACCAGAATGCGTCGATGCCGAAGAACTCGGACAGCCCGCCGCACACGCCGGCGATCACCCGGTTCGTGCGCGAGCGCCGAAGTTTGGGTCGTGGATCAGCCATTTGAACCTCCGTTCATTTCAGCGAAATAGTCAATATGATTACGCCGCCCGGTTAAAAAAGTCGCGCCGCGATCGGGCGGCGCCATTTCCAGAGGCTCGTTACGGCTGCCGTTTGGGCCGCGAGCCGGGTCGTGCCGGGGCGGCTGTGGACAACCTATTCCGCGCTCCGATTACCATTTCTCCCAATGCACAGCCTCGTCCAGCGATTTGCGCCCGCCCTTGCGCGGCGCGGCTGTGAGCGCCTCTTCGTCCTCGGGATATCCAAACGAGAGCGCGATGCGCAGGTGCAGGTGCGCGGGAAATCCGAGCAGCTCGCGCGCCTGCTCCGGCTTGTAGATCGAAGCCGGGCAGGAGCCCACGCCCAGCTCCCAGGCGGCAAGCTGCATGTAGCCGGCAGCCTGGCCCAGGTCGAACATCGTCTGGAACTTCTCAGCCGGGTCTGGGCTGAGCAGCGCCACCCCCAAAGCCGCCCCCGCCAGGTGCCCCGCCCAGTCCCCGCACTCGGAGAGCGCCTTGAGAGTCGCCTTATCGGTGATGGCGATAAATTCCCACGGCTGGGAATTTTTAGAAGACTGCGCCCGCCGTCCGGCGTTCAAGATAGCCGTCATGACCTCTTCCGGCAGCGGCGTATCTTTAAACTGGCGGACGGCGCGCTTGGTTTGGATCGCATCTTTGACGTTCATGCAAATATTGTATCATGATCGTTTGAATTGACTTTGCTATAATGAGGGCATGCATCCCGCCTCGCAACGCGCACCGGACCCCTTCTATAACCCATCCGCCGAACCGATCTGCCGGGTGCTGCGTTTCGACGCCGCCCCGGCAGAGCCGCTCTTCTCCGCCGCCGGCTCGAGCGCGGACGCGTTTGCGAGGGACGCGGCCGAGCTGGGCATCGGGGCGCTGGTTTACTACCGCCTGCGCGAGCTGGGGCTTCTGGAACAGCTTCCGCTGGAGGCGCGCCAGCGCCTGAAATCCTGCTATCTGAGCGCGGCAGCGAGGAGCATGATCCGTCAGCACGCGCTGCACAAGATCCTTTCGGCCTATGACGAAGCCGCGCTACCGGTCATCCTGCTGAAAGGCGCCCACCTGGCGTACACCGTCTACCCCGACCCGGCGCTGCGCTCGATGACCGATCTGGACCTGCTCGTCCCGTTTGCGCAGCTTCAGGAGGCGGCTGCGGCGCTGGAAAGGCTGGGGTATCGACCCGAGCGCCAGTACTGGATCGATTTCGAGACCACGGTCAACCAGCACCTGCCCCCGTTCTTGCACGAGAAGGGCCAGACGGTCGAACTGCACTGGACGATCCGCCACCCGCAACTGGAAAAACCGGTCGATATCGAGGCCGTCTGGGGGCGCGCCGGGGAATTCACCTGCGCGGGGGTGACCGCCCGCGGCCTTTCGCCCGCAGACCTGCTGCTGCACCTGGCTGCCCACGCCACCGTCCAGCACCACATGCGAGGCGGCCCCCGGATTGTGTACGACATCGCCGCCGCGGTCAACCGCTGGAATACGGTCATCGACTGGCAACTGCTTGCCGAAATGGCGCGCGAGCACCGGCTCCAAAAGGCGCTCTTCCTGCTGCTGCGGCTGAGCCGGGATATGTTCCACGCCCCGGTGCCGGACGACTTTCTGGCGAAGACCCGCCCGGCGGATTTCGACCCGCAGTGGCTGCGAACCGCGGCAGACCTGCTCTTTCTGAGCCAGGGGGCTCAATCTCAGCTCTCGATCAATTACGCCGACCTGATGAACGCCCGCGGCCTGCCGGGGAAGCTGCGCGAGCTGCTCAAACAAGTGTTCATCCCTCCCGCAAACATCGCCCAGGCGTACGGGCTGCCGCCCGGTTCGATGCGCATCTGGCTCTACTACCCAGTCAGGCTCAAATACCTGGCGGGCAAGCACGCCGGCTCGCTCAACCGGCTCGTGACCGGGGACGAAGCCACCCGCCAGGCCGCCGAACTGACCAGCGAGATGAAAAACCGCATGGATTACCTGGACGAGGTGCTCTCCGAAGGTTAGCGAAAACAGGGTATGATTGGGGTACACACATCCGATGTCTTCTCAAGATGACCTGGCGAAGGTCCAACTCTACCTGAGCCGGCAGGCGAACGGCGCCCGGCGCTACCTGCTCGAACAGACCGTGATGGCCCTCACCGGCTGGATCCCGACCATCGCCGGCATCGGCATCCGGGGGTGGGCGTACCGGCTCATCATGAAGATCGAGGGGCGGGCCGCCATCGAGCGCAACGTACGCATCCGCTTTGCCAGCCAGGTGCGCCTCGGGCATGGGTGTTTCATCGACGAGGGCGTTTACATCCACGCCACGCCCGGCGGCGTCGAGATCGGCAGGAACACCATCATCATGCACGGCGCGATCTTGCACGTGTACAACTTCCGCGACCTCCCCCACGCTGGGATCAAGATCGGCGCGGATTCGCTCATCGGCGAATACACGGTCATCCGCGGGCAGGGCGGGGTGTCGATCGGGGACCGCGTTTACACCTCGCCGATGACCCAACTGATCGCGGTGAACCACGTCTTCAACGACCCTCACAAGCCTTTTGTCGATCAGGGGATCACCGCCCAGGGCATCGTGGTGGAGGACGACGTCTGGCTGGGCTCGGCGGCGGTCGTCACCGACGGCGTGCGCATCGGCAAAGGCGCGGTGGTCGCGGCCGGCGCGGTGGTGACCCGCGACGTGCCCCCCCACACAGTCGTGGCGGGCGTGCCGGCAAAAGCCATCAAAGAGATCGACGGCCGCGAGCCGCTTCCGGGAAATCCCATCTACTATTAATGTTCGGGGACAGGATTACGAATATGATTAATTCAACACGCATGGAAGAACCTGTTTTACTCTCGATGGTCATACCGGCCCTCAACGAAGAGGACGGCATCACCAGCATTATTGACCGGGTGCTTGCGACGCGCGCGGCCTTGAGCCAGGCGGGCGTCGCGGGATTGGAACTGATCGTGGTGGATGACGGCTCGACGGACCGCACGGCTGAGATCGTCCAGTCCTGCGAGGGGACGGTGCTCGTCCAGCACCCGACCAACCTGGGTTACGGCGCGGCGTTGAAGTCCGGCTTTCGCGCCGCCAGGGGCCAGCTCCTCGGCTTTCTGGACGCCGACGGCACCTACCCGCCCGAATATTTGCCGCAGCTCTGCACGGCCATCCTGGAAGGCGCGGACGTGGCGGTCGGCTCGCGCCGGTCGGGCGCCAGCAGCGAGATGCCGGCGGTGCGCCGCGTGGGCAACTTCATCTGGTCGAACCTGCTCAGCACGCTGGCCGGCCAGCGCGTGGTCGACCCGGCGAGCGGCATGCGCATCTTCCGCCGCGGCGCGCTGGAGTACATCTACCCCCTGCCCGACGGCCTGAACTTCACGCCCGTGATGAGCACCCGCACCGCCCATGAAGAGTTGAACGTGGTCGAGATCGCCATTCCCTACAAAGAAAGGGTGGGGCGCTCAAAGCTCAGCGTGGTGCGGGACGGGGTGCGCTTTTTGCAGACCATCCTCTGGACAGCGCTCAACTACAACCCCGTGCGCATCCTGGGGGGCGTCGGCCTGGGGCTGTTCATCTTCGCCTCGATGATCGCCGGGGTGCTGATCGGCATGCGCCTGGCGGGCATCACGACCCTGGGACACTGGGGCGTCTTCGCCACGTTCACCGCCACGGTGTTTGGGGTAGCCGGCGTGAACCTGTTTGCGCTGGGCGCGACCTTCAATTACCTGGTTTCGCTGTTTCACAAGCACCCCATCCGCCAGGGATTGTTTGGCCGCCCGCTTTTCAAAAAGCCGGTCGAGCGCCATTTTTGGTGGATCGGCCTGGTGATGCTGGCCGGCGGCCTGCTCCTGGGGGCGGTCAGCCTGGCGCTGGCGCTGCAAGGCTGGCCGGTCGAGCGATTGTGGCTTTATTTGTTGGCTGGCACGATGCTGATCCTGGTCGGCCTGCAGTTGGTGATCTTCTGGTTGATCGTGCGCGTGCTCGAGGAGTTGAGCCAGCGCGAATTCCAGGTGCAAAGCGAGATCTTCGCGAAACCTTGATCGCTGGTCGTAATCATGCGCGGCGTCCTGCCGCTTGGATGTTATTTGTGTTATAAGAGTTCTTTTACAGGTATCATCAACGGAGGAAATTCATGGAGACCAATCTGAACGAAAACCTGGGAACCAGGCGTATTCCAAAGCTCCCCGAGCCGCGCTTTCCGAACGCGGATGAGATCGTGCGCGAGCGCGCCGTGGCGCGCAAGCGCGCCAGCAAGGTCGATGTGCTGCTGGTGAACCCGCCCGCCCCCGACGGGGGGATCTGGATCCGCACCCAGCACCGCGTTG
>JADYYC010000328.1 GCA_020853835.1 Anaerolineales bacterium | reverse complement strand
CTCGAACGAAAGCTGACGCTCACCATTGCGAATCAAAAAACGCCTCTTTTCCAGAGGCGTTTTTTTGTCCCCTTATTTTCGCCGCTTAGTGGACAGCGATGGTGGTGAACGCCTGAGAGGCGTTGCCGTCCAGGTCTTCGACGATGAAGCCCACGATGTAATCTCCCGCTGCCGCGTCGAGCTCGACCCAGCGGAAGGACTGACTGCTGAACGTGAGCGTCTCCCCCTCCTGCTCGGCGGTGCGGGTCACGCGGCCGCTCAAATCCAGATCCAGCCAGCGCTCCAGGATGATGAACTGGTCGCCGGGCTGCGGGACGATCTCGCGCGGGGCGCCGGTTTCGGCGTCGCCGGTGAAGCCGACCACCCTGCGCAGCGTCCCGTCCGAGAAGAGCAGGCGCGCGTTGCGGCGCTCGCCGCTGTCGCCGAAGACGTAAATCCCGTCCACGCTGTACACCGCTTCCTCGAAGGTTGCGCCGTAGCTTTGCGGCGTGAAGAGGACCGGCACGCGCCGCGACCCGTCGTCGATGGCAAAGACGAGCGGCTCCCACTCGAACTCGAGCGTGAAGTCTCCCTCGCCCCAGTCGGGGTAATAAACCCCACCGACCTCCCGCGTGTCGCCGCTTTCGATGTAATCCATGTCAGCCACGAAGACCGAGTTCGCCGCGCGGTCGTAGAAACCCGCGTAAAGGTAGACGTAACCGACGTTCTCGCCGCTGATGTCTGCGCTGAGCAAGACCGGCTGGCCGGGCGCGGCCGTGCTGCTCGACGAAGAGACGCGCGAGAGCTGGATCTGCCCCGCGCCGGGCCCGCGGATGGCCGCGCCGCTTTCGGGAACGGCGGGAACGGCAACCTGCGGCTCGAACAGTTTCCCCGCGTAATGGAAGGCCAGAAAATCATCCCACAGGCTGTCTTGGGCAAAGCGTCCCGCGATCATGGTGTACGAACGCGCCCCCGCCTCCGGCGTGCGGTACAAATCCGAGTTCGGGAAATAGATCGAAACCCCGGTCGCGCCCGCCTTCTTGGGACCGTGCCTTTCGGCGATCACCGCCTGGCCCAGCGCCTGGATCAGCCGCTCCGAGGCTGCCTTGACCTCGCGGCTGCTGGTCTCGCGGTTCAAAATCTGGGCGAAATTCCCCAGGTCGATGAACGACGGCGGGACCTTGCTGCCAAAGATGCTCGTGAACGACTGGGCATAGGCGCGGGCGCGGGCGACTTGCGGCTGGCTCTCGTTCTGCATGGCGTAAGCCAGTTGGTTTAGCTCCTCCACTGCGGCGGGGATCGCCCCTAGATCGACTGCGGTGAGGGTGATGTCCTGGCTTAGCTGGCGCGCCAGCATGTCGGGCGTGACGCTGCCGAACAACCCGAACATGCCGCTCATCCCGCCGCCCTGGCGCAGCAGATCGGCCCGGGCCTGGTCGTCCTGAATGCGCTGGTCGTCGTCGATGTAGCTCTGCACGACCAGGCGGCTGAGCGCGCCGGGGTCGATGTCGGGGTTGCGGTTCAATTGTTCCAGGAAGCTCGCGTAGGCCCAGCCCAGGGCCGGCTCGACCTCCTCCGACGCCACGGCGTAGCGCGCGTGCGGCGCCAGGGCGCTGAACACCTCCAGTTGAGCCATCAGGCAGGCGTCCAGGCCCACCACGTCGAACTTCTCGATGCCGGTGCGGGCGCGGATCTCGCCCAGGGCGCGGTCCAGCTCGTGCAGGAAAATATGACCGCCCAGGCGCGCCGCCAGCGGGATGCGCGCGTCTCCGCGCGACTGCGGCGCGGCGTCGCTCCAGCCGCCGGGCCAGCCCATCCCGTGGTCGGACATGATCAGCACGTAGCGGTCCGCCGGATAATTTTTGACCGCCCACTCGACGAAATCCACCAGCGCGGCGCTGTCGGCCATGTTCACCTCGCCGAGGTCGGCCACCATTTGGGAGCGCATCCGGTTCAGGTCGTCATCCTGCGTCAGCAAGTAGCGCCGGGTCGTGCTCCAATCGCCGTCGCCCTGAAAGCCGCCCCGGTAGCGGTCGATCTGGGCCACGATCTGCACGCGCGGGCTCGAACCGGCCCGCTCGGCCTCGTTCAGGTCCATGTAAATGTCCTGCTCGAGGATTTTATCGTCCGCATCTTGATAGAGCATCACCAGCCAGGTCTGGTCGTTGCCCGCCGCGGGCGAGAGCGCTGCGGTTGGCGCCGACGAGGTCGGGGCCGACGAGGTCGGGGCCGCGCCCACGGGCGCAGCGGTTATGGTCGGCGGGGGCGCCGCCCGCGTGGGCGTCTCCAGGGGGAGGATTTCAAAGGGCTCGCTGGTCTCAGCCGGCAGGACCGGCTGGTCGACGACGGTGTCGCCGGCATCGCCGCCAAAGAGCTGCAGGGCGACGAAGATGCAGGCCAGGATGACCAGCAGGGCCAGGCTCATGAGCGACTTCGGCCCGCCGAGCGGCAAGCCCGGCCCACCGCCGGACGGCGGCCGCGGCACCCCCCCGCCCCCGCCGGACCAGGACGGCGGAGCGCCCTGACCAGGGGTCTCGCGGCGCGGGGCTTCGGCGCGTTCGCGCCCGCTTGCGGGCGGCTCGGCCCGGCGGCGGCGCTCGCCGCGCACCACCCTATTCTCCCCCGAACCATCCGAGGCTGACGAAAAGAGCAGCAGGTTACCCGGCGCGCCAGCCAATCCGCCCGCCTGGGCGGCGCAAAGCGGCGCAAAGTCAGTTTTAGCGAAGATTTTACGAAGACCGGTCATCTATCCACCTCAACCCATTAACGAAATTATCCGGTGCAGTATAACAGAAATCGAAACGGCGCGGCAATTTACCAGAAAGCCGCGTGGGGCAGGTGGACAGCGCGTGCCAGGGGCAGGTCAGGTTTGGGCGGCGGCAGTTTTTGCGCCGCACTCGGGGCAGAACTTCACCCCGGGGGTGATCTCGGCGCCGCACTCACCGCAAAACGCCTTAACCTGGATCTTTGCGCCGCACTCAGGGCAGAATTTGACGTTTGCGGGCAGCGGCGCGTTGCAGCTCGGGCAGGTGGCGCGGACGCCGGCGCGCCAGCTCTTCTCCGTCAGCATCTCCCGGTCCTCTTCGGCCATCTGCGAATGCGCCCAGATTTCTTCCACCGTGCGGCTGGATTGGGCCGCCGCCATCTCGACCCCCAGATCGGGCGAACATTCCTTGCAAAGCCCCTTTTTCGAGTTCCAGCAGCTCTTCTGGCAAACCCATGAGGAGCAGCGCGGGCACTGGATGAAGTCGGGTTTTAGCTCTTGCACGGCGTGCACAAATGCCTCGTCGTGCGCCTTCTCCCAGGTGGCCGAGCGCGCCCGCTCGCTCAGGTCGGCCGCGCGCCCCAGGAAGCCGCCGAAAAGGCTGTTGGCTGCGTCCAAAGCGCCGGTGACGGTGCTTATCGCCGAGGGCTGAAAACGGGTACGAAAACCCGATCCGCAGCGGTCGCAGTAGAACTCGAATTGAAACCCCTGATCGGTGCTCAGGTCAGAAAAGTTTCTCGTGAACTCGATCTTGGACATGGCAAACCTCACTGATGGATGAGATTAAGAAAACACAACCCACTCTGCACGATTGAAACCGCCGTCATTTGACCATCCAAGAGATCACAACCTTGAACTATTTTGCTGATATTATAGTATCACAAAGCATTAAAAGTATATGCAAAATCCCGGCCGTGGCATTAATGACCCGGGGGTAAAGCCATGCATCGGGTTTCGCAATGACGGTCTCCGCGATCCCATACTGACGGTAAAATAGCTCAATCAGTCTTACCAGAAAGTCGGCAAAGCTACTTGGGTACCATGCCGCCCCCAACACAGGACGAGATTACGACCGGGCTCCAGTCGATCCCGACGATGGCGCTGGTCACGCTCTTCAGCCGGGCGATCGAGAGCCGCTCGCCCGCGCCGATCATCCGGGACGAGCGCGCGGTCGAGATCAGCGAGCGCCTGCGGCCCTTCCTGGCTGCCTCGCCAGACCGGCTGAAGCGCGCCCTCGCCAAAGACAGGCTGGCGCCGGTGATCTACCGCCACGTTGCGCTGCGGAGCT
>JADYYC010000327.1 GCA_020853835.1 Anaerolineales bacterium | reverse complement strand
CGCACACCACTTCGTCATCGCCGCCGTCAGCGTCGTCTTGCCATGATCTATATGCCCCATCGTCCCTACGTTGATGTGCGGCTTCGATCGATCAAACTTTTGCTTTCCCATTCGTTTCGTTCTCCTTATTATCTATCAACAATTGCTTTGACCAGATACAGTAGATTGCTCCAAAACTGACATTCAATTGCCAATCAACGCGCGAGCCACGTTTTCTGACACGCGCGCATAATGATCAAATTCCATCGAGAACACGCCTCTGCCTTGAGTGGCAGAGCGTAAGTCTGTTGCGTAACCGAACATCTCGGCCAGGGGCACCATGGCTCGCACGGCCTGGGTGTTCCCTGGACGGCTCTCCATACCCAGGATTTCGCCTCTGCGAGCGTTTAATTGGGCAATGACATCTCCCAGGTACTCCTCCGGCGCCAGAACCTCGATCTTGGCAATCGGTTCGAGCAAGACAGGCCCGGCCTTCTGAGTGCCTTCTTTAAAGGCCAGCGAACCAGCCATTTTAAATGCCATCTCGCTGGAGTCGACCTCGTGATACGAGCCATCGTACAGCCGGACTTTGATATCGGTGGCAGGATAACCCGCCAGAACGCCGCCTCCGGCTGCTTCACGAACGCCTTTTTCCACCCCTTGAATGTACTCTCTGGGGATCACCCCGCCAACAATCGCGTTCTCGAAGACTATCCCGCTTCCAGGCTCGCCTGGCTGGATTTCAAAAACGACATGCCCATACTGCCCCCGACCGCCGGTCTGCTTAATGTAGCGATACTCCACTCGCTCCACAGGTTTCGTGATCGATTCACGGTAAGCCACCTGTGGGCGCCCAACCCTGGCCTGGACTTTGAATTCTCGCAGCATCCGGTCGACCAGCACCTCCAGGTGCAGTTCTCCCATGCCAGAGATGATGGTCTGCCCGGTCTCTTCATTTGTGTGCACCACAAACGTCGGATCTTCTTCTGCGAGTTTGCGCAGCGCCTCCGACATTTTATCCTGATCGGCGTTGGTCTTTGGTTCGATCGCGACTGAGATAACCGGTTCGGGGAAACTGATGTTCTCGAGGAGGATCGGGTGGTTGATATCGCACAGCGTGTCACCGGTAAAGGTTTCTTTCATCCCCAATACTGCGCCGATATCCCCCGCAAGGATTTCGTTGACATCTTCACGGCGGTCGGCGTACATCCGCAGGAGCCTGCCGACGCGCTCGCGCCGGTCTTTCGTGGAGTTGTATGCCATTCCACCCTGCGCCAGCTTCCCGGAGTACACCCGCAGGTATGCCAGACGGCCCACATACGGATCGGTGACGATCTTGAACACGAGCGCGCTTAAGGGAGCATCATCCTCGGTGGGGCGCATCAACTCTTCCCCAGTCTTGGGGTGCTCGCCGATCACCGCCGGGATATCCACAGGCGACGGCAGGTAGTCGATCACCGCGTCAAGCACCGACGGAATGCCTTTATTGCGCAACGAGCTGCCGCAAAAAACGGGGGTGATTTTCCCTGCCAGAACCGCTCGGCGCAGCGCCGCCTTTAACTCTGCGGTGCTGATCTCGTCGCCTTCGAGATATTTCGTGGTCAATTCGTCGTCTGATTCGGCGATCACCTCGACCATGAGGGCACGCATAGCTTCGGTTTCAGCATGCATATCGGAGGGGATACCCGCTTCTTGCAGCTCCCGCCCGGTTGATTCTTCCCAAGAAATTGTGCTGAGATGCATCAGATCGATGATCCCTGAGAAATTGGCGTCCGATCCAATCGGGATCTGCATGGCCAACGGCGTGGCCCCTAAACGGTCTCTGATGGAACGAATAGTCCGCTCAAACGAAGCGCCTACTCGATCTAATTTATTTACAAAACAAATGCGCGGGACGCCGTAACGGTCGGCCTGGTGCCACACTGTTTCGCTTTGCGGCTCAACACCCTGCACAGCATCGAATATTACAATGCCTCCGTCCAGAACCCGCAGCGAGCGCTGCACCTCGGCCGTAAAATCGATATGCCCAGGCGTATCGATAACATTGATCTGGTATCCCTTCCATTCGGCGGAAACCGCAGCCGAGACGATCGTAATCCCCCGCTCGCGCTCCTGTTCCATCCAGTCGGTGACGGTGGTGCCGTCGTCTACAGACCCTATGCGATGCGTTTTTCCGGTATAGAAAAGAATCCGCTCGGTCGTCGTGGTTTTACCAGCGTCAATATGGGCAATGATCCCAATATTTCGATATTTCTCGAGCGGAAAAGTGCGCGCCATGATTTGCCTGCGAAATTCAGATCGGTATTGATGACTGTTTCTTGCAGTGGTTCAGCCAGTGTTCGATCTCAAACCCGGTAATGTGAGAACGCCCGGTTTGCTTCCGCCATTTTATGTGTTTCATCACGCTTGCGAATGGCAGAGCCGGTGTTGTTAGCCGCGTCCATAAGCTCGCCCGCCAGCTTTTCGGAGAAATTGCGCCCCGACCGGCTGTTGGCAGCAGAGAGAATCCAGCGCGTCGCCAATGCAAAACGCCGGGTGGTCGGAACCTCCATGGGAATCTGATAGGTCGCGCCTCCAACACGCCGCGGTTTGACTTCCATCAACGGTGAAACGTTCTTGATGGCCTGCTCGAAAAGTTCGATCCCCGGACGCTTGGTTTTCTCTTCCATCATATCTATGGCGTCATAGACCAGGCGAGCTGCAAGGCTCTTCTTTCCGTTCCTCATAACATTGTTGATAAACGCCTGAACCTGCACGCTGTTATAGCGCACATCCGGCAAGACAGGACGTTTTTCGGGTTGTGTACGTCGAGACATTGTAAACTCCTGATACTACTTCGCTTTTGGACGTTTCGATCCGTATTTTGAGCGAGCTTGCTTGCGATTGTTCACACCGCTGGCATCCAGAGTCCCGCGCACAATGTGATAGCGCACACCCGGCAGGTCTTTTACACGCCCACCGCGCACAAGGACCACCGAGTGCTCCTGAAGCGTGTGGCCTTCGCCCGGGATGTAAGCCGTGACTTCGATCCCATTCGACAGACGCACGCGCGCGATCTTGCGCAGCGCCGAGTTCGGTTTCTTGGGGGTCATCGTCCGGACTACGGTACATACGCCGCGCTTTTGGGGCGCGCCCTTATCCTGGCGAGTGCGACGCTGCTTCATTGAATTCAGCGTATAAAGCAGCGCAGGTGACTTGCTCTTCGTCTTCTTGCTATGCCGGCCCTTGCGGACCAATTGATTGATTGTTGGCACAGTTGCCTCCGAGAGTGTTTGATTGCTGGATGCCGTAGATGTTTTTCTATTCTTCTCAATAAGCGAGGCCATCGCAACTTCATGATGGCCTCACGGGATATCACTCGCAAGGTTGCCAGAGACGGGGGTCATTGCCGTCTCAAATCAAGATGTAGGGCAACGAACTGCGATTTTACCATGCGTGGAAAACAGCGTCAAGATGTGTTTTCAAAATGTGTTTTAAATAAAGAAACCCCGTTCTCAAATTCAAACGGGGTTTGATCTTTCTCAGAGATCTTCTCCCAGATGCAGCAGCCCGGTGCCAAGCCGTGGCGGACGCGCGCGTTCCTCGTCTTTTCCAAACTTGATAATCTCTCCGGTATCTGTCACCGCCTCAACTGCCAGTCCCAGGCTTTGAAGCTCTTTGACCAAAACGCGGAAGGATGCCGGGATGCTGGGCTCTTCGATTTGCTCACCCTTCACGATTGCCTCGTACGCCTTCACCCGACCCTGAACGTCGTCAGATTTAACCGTGAGCATCTCTTGCAGGGTATATGCAGCGCCGTAAGCCTCCAGGGCCCAGACCTCCATCTCGCCAAACCGCTGGCCGCCGAACTGAGCTTTGCCTCCAAGCGGTTGCTGGGAAACCAGGCTGTACGGGCCGGTCGAACGTGCGTGAACTTTATCCTCCACGAGGTGGTGGAGCTTCAACATCGTCATAACGCCAACCGTTACCGGTTGATCAAAAGGCTCTCCGGTTTTACCATCACGCAACTGCTGTTTTCCCAAAGTAGGGACAGGCAGCCCCAGCTCCAGGCTGGTATCCTTGGCTTTGACGGCTAACTCATCTGCGGACAACTTGGCGACCCTGGCGGCGTCTTCGCCGTGTTCTATGAGCCACAGGCGCAGGCAAGCCTCGATCGCGTATTGGTCTCGGTCCTTACGATCGGGGATATCCTTCTGTTCTTCTTCAAAAGCCAGAAGTTTGTCCGGGTCGAAACCATGGTCACGCAGCCATTCTTTCAAAACCGCCCGCCGGGCGTATGATTCGTCTGAAACGAGCCGATATTCGTCATAGCCGCGATCTCCCAACCAGCTCCCCAGGTAAATCCGGCGTACTTCCTGATCGTCTTCGATCGCTTCTGGATCGTTGAATTCTGTTTCTTTGAGCCAGTTCCAGGCGACATCCGTGGTCTTTGACCAGGCTTGATCAATCAGCCAGGCACGCGCCAGCTCCGCCCTGATTTCTTCATCGCTGGCCCCATCAAAGACGGGCGAGATCGCCCTAAAGCCAAGCCGGCTGGAGGCCCAGCCAAGATGGGTTTCCAACAACTGCCCGATGTTCATCCGCCCAGGCACCCCAAGCGGGTTCAGGATGATATCCACCAGCCGCCCATCTTCAAGGAATGGCATATCTTCAATCGGGACAACTTTCGAGACGACGCCTTTATTCCCATGCCGTCCGGCCATCTTATCGCCAGCGGTGATCTTGCGGCGTTGGGCAACCGATACGCGCACCATCATATCCACGCCGGCAGAGAGGTCGGCGTTGTCTTCGCGCGTGAAGACCTTTACATCGACCACTTTGCCACGCTCGCCATGCGGCATTCGTAAGGAGGTATCCTTTACGTCACGGGATTTTTCACCAAAAATCGCCCGCAGCAGGCGCTCCTCAGGGGTAAGCTCCTTCTCTCCTTTGGGCGATATCTTTCCCACCAGAATATCGTTCGGTCCCACCTCTGCGCCGATGCGGATGATCCCCTGATCATCCAGGTCTTTGATCGCCTCATCTCCTACATTGGGGATGTCGCGCGTGATTTCTTCTGGACCCAGGCGGGTATCGCGCGATTCCACCTCGTATTTTTCGATATGGACGGAGGTAAATCGATCCTCTTGCACCAAACGCTCCGAGATCAGGATCGCATCTTCAAAGTTACCGCCTTCCCAGGAGAGAAAGGCGACTACCACGTTTTGACCCAACGCCAGTTGGCCGCTTTCCGTTGAAGACGAATCGGCGACCACATCATCGCGGTGGATGCGCTGACCCTTGACCACTGCCGGGCGCTGATCGATACAAGTGCTCTGGTTCGAACGCGAGTACTTACGCAAGTTGAATACCTTGTTCTCGCCTCCTGCCGTGCGCAGCGTTACGCTCCGACCCGTTACGGAGACAACTTCACCGTCTTCTTCCGCCAGGATAACCTGTCCGGAATCGATCGCAGCGTGATACTCCATCCCAGTGGAAACCTGCGGCACATCGGGGCGCAGCAACGGCACCGCCTGGGCTTGCATGTTCGAGCCCATCAACGCCCGGTTGGCGTCATCGTGCTCAAGAAACGGGATCAGGGCGGCGCTGATGCCGACGATTTGGTGCGGCGCGACATCCATATAGTCGATATTTGTAGCTGGCGAGAAAATAAACGAAGAGTAGAACCGCGAAGATATGCGCTGGCGCACAAATTCATTGTAGCTGTTCAGCGGCGTGTTCGCCTGGGCGATCATGAATCGATCCTCTGTGTCCGCCGAAAGGTATTCAGTCTCCGCAGTTACAAACGGCACAATGGCTACTTCTTTTATTTTTAGCTTGGCGATTTTCTTCGCCACGGCCGGGGTGACCCGCTCTCCGGATTTGGCAATCACCTCCCCGGTATCGGGGTGAGCGACGTCTTCACGCAGCATCCGGTCAACCAGGCGGGCGTCGTCGGGCTTCAAGGTTTTCAACACGCGCCGGTAGGGGGTCTCGATAAATCCATACGCGTTCACGCGCGCAAAGGAAGCCAACCGCCCAATCAGACCGATGTTTGGGCCCTCGGGCGTTTCGATTGGGCAGATGCGACCATAGTGAGAATAATGCACATCGCGCACGTCAAAGCCGGCTCTCTCTCGACGCAGACCCCCGGGGCCCAGCGCAGACAACGTCCGCTTATGACGCAGCTCCGCCAGCGGGTTGGTCTGGTCCATAAATTGAGAGAGCTGGCTGGAGCCAAAGAACTCACGCAGCGCTGCGACAACCGGGCGGATGTTGATCAACGTGATGGGCGAAATTTGCTCCTGGTCGCGGATCGACATCCTTTCCTTGATCACACGCTCCATACGGCGCAATCCGACGCGCAGCTTGTTTTGGATCAGCTCGCCGACCGTCTTCGCACGCCGGTTTCCCAGGTGGTCCATGTCATCCGGGACCATCGTGCCGTTGTTGATCATGATCATTCTGCGCAGCAGGCGCACGATATCCCATTTCGTCACCATGCGATGCGTGATCGGGACGAATTCGTTCAAATCCAGCTTCTGGTTGAGCTTGTAGCGGCCAACCCGCTCCAAATCGTAGTGGCGTTGATCAAATAACTGCTCTTCCAGGAAACCGCGCGCGTTGTCAAGGGTGGCCGGGTCGCCGGGACGCATACGCTTGAAGAATTCCAAGAGCGCGGCTTCGGCAATGGTTAACCGGTGCGTCAGATCCCATTCAGGCTCTTGAGAGAGGGTGGAAGCGATGAACATGCGATCCGGGTTATTATCAACGTCGCCGAAGAGCTTGAGCAGCTCTTCGTCGGTGCCCTCTTTGAGCGGAGAATCCACGCCGGCCAGATTATCTTGAACCGCCGCCAGGGCGCGCAAGAAGATCGTCACCGGCACGATGCGCTTACGATTGAAGCGCAATGTGAGGTAATCGCTCTTGCGGGTTTCGAATTCCATCCATGCGCCCCGGTCCGGGATCAACTTTGCCATCGCCAGAGGACGACCGGTTGTGCGATCAAGAGGCGCTTCGAAATAGACGCCGGGTGAGCGGATCAATTGCGAGACAACCACACGCTCAGTGCCATTGATGATGAAAGTGCCTTTTTCCGTCATCTCCGGAAAATCGCCCAGGAAGATATCCTGTGTCATCGGTTCGGGGATGTCCGGGCCGATCAACAGCACTTTTACATATAATGGGCTGGCATATGTGAGGTCACGCTCCACGCATTCCTCGATGCTGTGCTTGGGCTCGCTAAACCAGTAATTCAGTTTCCATTGCTGCGCCTCAGGCGTCCGGCTTGGAAAGTAGAGTTTCATCCCCTTGTTGTAGGATTCGATTGGGGAAAGCTCGTGAAACAGATCGCCCAGGCCTTCATCCTTCAGGCGCTTGAAGGATTCGATCTGAACTTCGATCAAATCCGGTAAAGACAGTTTCACATCGATGCGTGCGTAAGATTTGCTTGGTAAAGCGGATGTCATGCGACTTCTCCTGACATATGCTGATTGGACAGTTTCAACTCAAACCGCAGGAAATACGCGAAAAGTAAATCTCCAGGAGCTTTCCGGGAAATT
>JADYYC010000326.1 GCA_020853835.1 Anaerolineales bacterium | reverse complement strand
GAATCCTGGCAGGATCAGTGGAGGAGCTTTTGCAAATCTCGGGACGTGACCTACCTACCGGTAGCCACCACGACAGAGATTGAAGAGCTGATGTTCTCCTTGATCCCCGCGCAAGGCATCCTGGCATGAATTTTCTGAACCTCGCTGGCTTTGGGTTGGCGCTGCTCCTTCCGGTCATCGTCTTGATGTACTTGCTCAAGCTGCGCCGGGACGAGCGCCAGGTTTCCAGCACCTACCTGTGGCGGCGCATGGTGCGGGATGTCCAGGCAAATGCTCCCTGGCAGCGCCTGCAGCGAAACCTGCTGCTTTTGCTGCAACTGCTCTTTCTGAGCGCGTTGATCCTCGCCATCGCCCGCCCTGCTTCCCAGTCGTCGGGAATATCCAACCAGAGCCTGATCTTGATTATCGATACCTCAGCCAGCATGGCTGCCAGGGATGTCGAACCGAGCCGGATCGAGGCCGCAAAAGGGGCCGCCATCGATCTTATCAAATCGCTCTCCACGGATGCCCGCGTGACCGTTATCGCGGCTGGCGCCAGGCCCCACACCTTGATCTCCCTGAGCACGGACCGGCGAGCCGCCAATCAAGCGATCTCCGAGATCGAGGTAGAAGCTGGCGGGAGCGACATGGCTTCGGCTTTGCAGATCGCTGCGGCGATCGCCAGGAGACAGCCCGATAACCTGACCGTGATGCTGTCCGATGGCAATAACGAACTGCCCCAACACAGCAGCCTGCCGGGCAATTTCAGGTATGTGAGCGTTGGTCAAAGCGAGCAAAACCAGTCGATTGAACTGCTCTCGATCAAGCGAAACCCGGCCGACGCAAGCCTGAGCGCCTTTGCGCAGGTCGCCAACTACAGCAGCCAACCGGTCTCGAGGAGGCTTGGCTTCTTTGCCGATGGCGTTCTTCTCAGCGCCTCGGATTTAGACATCCAACCCGGCGCCGAACAGTCGGCGCTGGTGAGCGGAATCGATGGCAATGTCGAGCTGGTCGAAGCGCGCCTGCTCGAATCAAATCAAACAAAAGATTATTTGCCGCTGGATGATCGTGCGCTTGCGGTGAACCGCCAGGCTGAACCGGTAAAGGCCATATTGACCGGCGAAAGCAACCTGTTCCTGGAAACCGCGTTGAGTCTGATCCCCCCGCTCGAGCTGACCGTGATAAACCCCGGCGATCCAATCGATCCAGACGCGGGGCTGGTGGTGCTGAACGGGGTTATTCCGGCTGGAGAATTGCCCCAAAAGGCGAACATATTGTTTATTGCGCCTCCGGAAAGCACCGAGTTTTTCACGATCACGGGCACGCTGGACCTGCCAAACCCGGTCAAGGTCGAGCCAGTTGACCCAATGGTCGCAAACGTCGACTTTTCGGGGGTGAACATCCTGGATGCGCTCAAAATCCAACTGCCGCAATGGGCGACGCCAGTGATAGAAGATAAAAGCTCCGCCTCCGACCCTCGAGACCCGCTGCTGTTCTACGGTGAAATCCAGGGGCGACGGGTTGCCGTCCTGGCGTTCAACCTCAACCACAGCGACCTGCCGCTCCAGGTAGCCTTTCCAATTTTGGTCTCGAACCTGATATCCTGGCTGGCGCCCGGCTCCGGGAATACGATCCCGGCTTCCATTCAGCCGGGGGGGCCGGTCAGCCTGGCGGGGCTGTTGCGTTCCGAAGCTGGCGCAAGACAAAGCCTCCGCATCACCCGCCCTGATGGGTCATTTGTCGAGATAGATTCCACGTCCGAAGATCCGGTTTTCGTCGACACGGGGCAGCTCGGTTTATATTCGATTTCCACTGCCGATGGAAAAGAGATCCGCTTCGCAGTAAACCTGTTCGCGCCCCAAGAATCGCGCATCGCCCCAAGCCAGAGCGTGCAGGTCACAGGCGTTGAAAACCCAGCCAGCAATACGTCTTCGTTTTCCGCGACGCGCGAATGGTGGCGGCTGGCCGCCCTTCTCGCAGTCGGGCTGCTCACGATCGAATGGCTGGTTTACCATCGTGCTACGCTGTCGGAGCTCGGACAGCGTCTTCGGTCAATGACATCAAGAACAAGCCTCTATCGCAAATGAGCCTTTCGTTTGTCTATCCGCAGTATCTTTGGCTTTTCCTGACCCTTCCGCTGTTTTTCGGGCTGGCGTGGATCAGCCCGTTGCGCGCCCACCGGGGTCGTTTCTGGGCCAGTTTAGCGGCGCGCCTTGTGGTTTTAACCGCCTTGATTCTGGCTCTGGCAGGCATCCAGGTCCGCTTGAATTCAAATTTGATCACCACGGTATTTGTCCTCGACGCATCCGACAGCCTCACGCCTGAACAGCGCGCGCTGGGCGAGGCTTATATTCGAATCGCGATTGCAGACATGAAAGCAGATCAAAATGCCGCGATCGTGGTGTTCGGCGAAGAGGCCATGGTCGACCGCCTGCCCTCGGACAGCACGCAACTGTTGGAGATCACGACCGTGCCGGTCACGAGCCGAACCGACATCGCCAGCGCCCTACAACTCGCCCAGGCGATCCTTCCTGACGAAGGTTCGCGCAGAATCGTCCTTCTATCGGACGGGAGGGAAAATCTCGGGCGTGCCATCGAACAGTCAGAGCTGGCAGCCGCAAACCAGATCGAGGTCAGCTATGTGCCCCTCGGGCATGAGAACGGCAGGTCGGAAGTCTATCTCGAATCGCTGGTCTCGCCAGGCGAGATCCGCCGCGGTCAGGAGTTCAACCTCTCTGGCGAGGTCGTCAGCACCGGCGTCTCGGACGCTGAGCTGCGCCTGTTTGCAAACGACCGCCTGGTCAAAACCGTAGAACTGCGCCTGCTCCCCGGATCGAACCACTTCGAAATCCCAATCAAAGCCGAAGATTATTTGGCAAACGGACAGGACGCCGGCAGCCTTCTGCGCTTCAAAGCCCAGGTCGTCGCAGACCTGGATGAATTGTTACAAAATAACCTGGCGAGCTCCTTTACGATCGTCCGTGGAAAGCCATCCGTGCTCATCGTCGAAGATCAACCCGGCGACGGGCAAAACATCGCCGCGGCGTTGGACGCGGCGGGGATGGTACCCGTGACGGTCTCGCCGCACGAGATGCCAAACGCGCTCGACAAGCTGGCTGATTACGAAAGCATCCTGCTCGTCGGGGTCCCGGCGGGTTCACTGCCCGAAGGGGTCATGAACACCTTGCAGGTCTACGTGCGTGATCTCGGAAAGGGGCTGGTGATGGTGGGCGGGCCCGAGTCTTTCGGGGCGGGCGGGTACCTGCGCACACCTCTCGAAAAAGCGCTGCCGGTGGACATGGATGTGCGCGATAAAGAGATCCAATCCAACCTGGCGCTGGTGCTGGCGGTCGATAAATCGGGCAGCATGGGCCGCTGCCACTGTGATAACCCCGACCTCAACCAGACTTACACCCCCCAGCTAACCGGGCAGGCCAAAGTGGACATCGCCAAAGAGGCTGTCATGCGGGCATCCGCCGCGCTGAGCGAACAAGACATGCTGGGCGTATTGGCGTTCGACACCCAACCGCGCTGGGCGGTAGATCTCGGCCCGCTGGTCGACCAGGTCGATCTTGAAAATTCGATCAGCGCCTTCCAGGCCGAAGGGCAAACCAACCTGCAGGCCGGCATAATGGCGGCATATAATGCGCTGCAGAAGGTGCAGGCGCGCCGCAAGCACATCATTTTGATGACCGATGGATGGGTGCGCACCGGCGAACTGAATTCCCTGGCGCAAGAAATGCGCGACCAGGGCATCACGCTCAGCATCGTCGCAGCAGGCGAAGGCTCGGCTGAATACCTTTCTTCGCTCGCCACGCTCGGCGGGGGCGCATTCTACCCTGCGACCAACATCCAGAACGTGCCGGATATTTTTCTCAAGGAGACCATCCAGTCGGTCGGTGAGTACGTGATCGAAGAGCCCTTTTTCCCAATCCAGTCCGCGCCAAGCGCGGTCATGCGCGGGCTTGACCCGTCAACCATGCCGCCTCTTCTCGGTTATAACGGGACTTCCGCCAAGAAGACGGCCCGCCTGGACCTGATCACCCCGCGCGGCGATCCCCTCCTGGCCTCCTGGCAGTATGGGCTTGGCAGAACCGCCATATGGACTTCAGATCTGAAAGGTCAATGGGCGGCAAGGTGGCTGGGTTGGGATGGTTTTCCCCGCTTTGTCTCGCAGCTTGTCGGCTGGACGCTGCCGGCTGACAAGGCGGAAGGGCTTTCGATAGAAGCCGCTCTTCGCGACAACGAAGCGATAATCAGCGTCGAGGCGACCAACCCGGATGGCAGCCCGCGCAATTTTCTAGCCGGGTCAGTCTCATTGATCGATCCCGACTACAACCAAAAAGAGCTCGCAATAAAGCAGGTTGGTTCCGGCAAATACGAGGCGAGGTCGCAAGTTTCCATGCCGGGGGTGTACCTTGTGCGGGTTGGCATAAACGACGGCGACCAGTCGCTCGGCCAATCGACGCTGGGGCTGGTGGTGCCGTATTCGCCGGAATACAAAACCAGCGGGGTAGACCGGGCGCTTTTGAGCCAGCTGGCTTTTATCACCGGCGGGCGAGAGCTAGCCGAGAGCGCAGATGCCTTTGTCCAGAATCTGCCGTCGATCCCCAGCACGCGCGAAATCTGGCTGCCATTGCTCATCCTCGCGGCGTTGCTGTTCCCCATAGACGTCGGGGTGCGCAGGCTTACCCTGCGCAGAAAAGACCTCTCACAGGCTGCGGACTGGGTTAAAAGCGCCCTTCCAACTTCCAGCCGGCAAACACGTGCCCCCCAGCCAAGGTTGTTGTCCAACCTCTTCGAAGCGCGTCAGCGGGTGCGCCGGGAGGGAGCCGCAAAGCAGGAAGGTGACGAACCCCCTTCTGTTCTTGATTCGGATAGGCAAAAGAAGCCGGCTGTCACGCCTCCGTCTGGAGATCAACCTGCCGGCGTCCAAGACACCGGAGATGGCGCAACGACTGAAACGAGCGCTATTGATCGTCTAAAAGCGGCAAAGAAGCGCGCCCGCCATTGAGCGGGTTGGCTCAGGGGATTTGAAGGATCTGCCCGACCTTCAGGCGGTAGGGCGGAGAAATCCCATTGAACTCAGCCAGATAGAGGGGGTCGACATCGCCGAAGAAACACGCGATCGAATAAATATTGTCGCCGTGGAAGACGCGATAGCTGGCCGGGTGATAGCGCAGCATCCGCTCGCCTGGAAATGGCTTTGGGTTGGCGGGAAAATACACCAACTGCCCAGGGTAGAAGATCTGGCCGATGAAGAAATTATTGACGCGCAGGAGCTGGCGCGGGTTCACGTCGTAACGCCGGGCGAGACACCAGGGGAACTCGTCTCGATGCAGCTCGTAAACGGCCGGGGGAGGGGCTTGTTGGGATGACCGGGTAACCGGCGCTGCAGGCGAGGCGGATGCAGCGACCGCGGTTGAGAGCGGGGTCGCAGTGGGTGAAGGAGGCGCCGGTTCAGTAGTTTGCGGGCTGGCAGAGGGTTGCGAAGTCGCGATTGCCGTTGCGGGAGCCGTTGTCGGACTTTCAATCGTTGCAGCAGGCGTTGTTTGAACCGGCGGGACGGGCGATCCGCCCGCAGCGGTCAACGTCGCCATGATCTGGCCAGAAAGGCTGGTGCGTGTCAGCGCCAGAGGCTCAAGCGAGGGCGCCGCTGGCGTCGGGAGGGCCCGGCTGCTGCCAGGGATAGGTCGGTTGCAGCCCGCGGCCAAAAGGACAACCAGCAAAATGCCACTCAGAATAAGATATTCAACCTTCCGCATAGACCCTCCTGTGAGCTGAAAACCTGACGGTCAATGTCTTGATGTTCTAACCTGATTATAATCTAAATCGAGAAATCATCGCCCTGCTAGATGTTTTCTAATCCGCAGGCTCGTAAGGGCATCCGGCGCTCTTCTCTCATGGTTTCTGGTATCGAATGCACAGCCGGCCCTTCCAGAAATTAAAATGCGAACAAAATGGTCAGGTCGTTGACGTTGGTATGCGTCGGGCCGGTGCGGATCAAGTCGCCCAGCGTGTCAAAGAAGGTGTATGAATCGTTGTTGCCAAGAAACTCAGCGGGTGATACGCCCTGGCTCAAAGCGCGCTTTCGCGTCTCTCCATCAACGACTGCTCCGGCTGCGTCAGTAGGACCATCCCCGCCATCCGTCGCCAGAGCGACCAGCAGCACGCGCTCCAGCCCGTCAAGGCCGTCTACGCCGCCCAGGGCAAGCTCCTGGTTGCGACCGCCCTTGCCCCTCCCGCGCACCGTGACCGTCGTCTCTCCGCCCGCGATCACACAGGCAGGGCGCGACAAAGGCTCACCGCTCAATTGAATCTGCCTCGCAACGCTCGCAAAAAGCTGGCCGACGACGCGCGCCTCCCCCTGCACAAACGAGCCCAGGTACAGGGTATGAAAATCGAGGCTTTTGGCTTTTTGCAGCGCAGCCTGACAGGCAAGCTGGTTGTTGGCGATCACGGTCGTAAAAGATTTTTTCAGGTCCAGTTCACCCGGCTTGAGCGTCTCTGGGATTTCATCTTCGACACCTCGAATGAGGCGGCTGAGGATAACCTGGGGCGTTTTATCACGCAAATCATAGCGATCGAGGATATCCAGGCAAGCCTGGAAGGTTGTTTCATCAGGCACGGTCGGCCCTGAAGCGATCACCTCCAGCGGGTCGCCCATGACATCCGAAAGTACGAGCGTGACCATCGTCGCTGGAGCAGCCATTTTGAGAAGACCCCCGCCCTTGACAAGGTCCAGGTGCTTGCGGATCGTATTGATCTCGTTGATCGTGGCTCCGGATCGCAATAACTGATCCGTCAGCGCCTGCAGGTCGGTTAGCTGAACGTCGCCTGCGGGGGCGGTAATAAGCGCCGAACCCCCTCCGGAGATCGCGCAGATGACCAGATCGTCCTCGGATAACGGCTCGAGCAAAGCCATGATCGCTCGCCCCGCCTGAACGCTGCGGATATCAGGTATGGGGTGCGAGGCCCCCAAAAGGCGCGTTTTGCGCAGGCCATGGTCGTTGATTTCAGATCCAGGATCGGTTTTCGTCACCAATAAGCCGCCAGACAAACGATCCCCCAGGATATCTTCGAGAGCCCGACCCATGGGTATCGCCGCCTTGCCTCCGCCTGTCAGGTAAATTCTCCGATAATCATCGAGAGCGATCTTTCGCCCAAAGACTTCAAGGTAGCCATCTTCGAGCGTCACGGCCCGCCTCACTGCCTCATAGGGATCAACCGCCTCCAGAGCGGCTTCCAGTATAGACAGCACCTTCGCCCTCCCAGGCAGCTTATCCAGAGTGTTCGATCTTATGTCAAAAGAATAGGGCTTATACTTCATAGCTTCAACAGGTGATTCATTCGTATCGCCGGGGTGTCCAGATATTATAAATCATCGTCGGGGCCGAAAACGATTTTTTGAATAGATCGCTGATCCTGATAAGAAAAACCCCGCCTTCTCTGGCGGGGCAATGATAGTCTGGCGGTCCCGACGGGATTCGAACCCGCGATCTCGGCCTTGACAGGGCCGCATGTTTGGCCGCTACACCACGGGACCGTACGCGGGCGTTAGTTTACCATACGGGATATGCCTCGTCAAGATGATGACGAAATGTGTTAGCGCACTGTAGTGTTCTCGATGCGGTGATTGAGTTCTCGCAACAAGCTGTCCTTCTCCAGCAGCGCGCTGCGAACCTCATCTTCAGCTTTTTTTCGTTCGGTCACAGCGTCGAAAAAGACGGAAAGCCCGTTTTTGTGGGGATAGAGGCGCACTTCATACCAGTTTGTATCAGGTGGAGCCTCAAGGAAAGTCTCAAAAGTGAGTTTTTCCCCCTCGAAGACCGCTTTGAGAAACTGTTCTTCAAAAACTGAACCTTCCAGCTCTGGGAATGCGTCGAACACATAGCGATCTATGACGTCCTCGACTTTGCGGTTGAGCACGCTGCTGGCTGCCTGGTTGAAATATCTGATGACCAGATCATGGTCCATGGCGAAGAAACCGTCATCGATGCTGTCCAGGGTGGAGAGCAGCCGGTCGTTCGTCTCTCGCAACGCCTCTTCGATCATGCGGCGGGTGGTGACGTTGTGCGCAGTCACCGATACACCTGCCACCCGCCCGTGATCATCCAGAACCGGGCTGAACTGGTACTCTGTGTGGCGCGGTGGTGATAGATTGACCAGCGCCATCTCGATCGTGTGCTTTTCCCCGCCTAACGCCCGGCTGTAGTGTCCTCGCCATTCGACGAAGAAGTCGGCTTCAACATTCTTTGGAAATATCGACTCGCCGAGTCGAGGCCTGTACCCAAAGCTCGTTTCATAGCTCTGGTAGAAGGCCGAATTTCCCAGAACCAGGCAGCATTCCTGATCGACCATCCAGATTGGGTCTTCGCTGCTTTCGATGAGGGAAAGCATATTTGCCTGGTCAGGTGAACCTTTCCGGGTTGGGATGGG
>JADYYC010000325.1 GCA_020853835.1 Anaerolineales bacterium | reverse complement strand
TCTCCCAATAGGGGATCAGGACCTCGTTCCATTGATAGTCCAGGATCGTGCCCCAGACCTCTGGCGGCCAAAAACAGGTCACCCAGTTTTGGAGCTGCGAAGTCGGAGAATCGCCGGGGCAGCCTGAGAACGTGATGACCCTGTCCACGCCCAGCTTTTCTGCCAGCAGGACCGTTTTTTCAAAATCCGCGTGAGCTTTCTGGGCAATGTGTGGTTGAGGGTGCACCGGGTTCCCGGAACAGTTCAACGCGCTGATTTCAGTTTCATATTTTTTTAAGAGGTCGTGCATGGCAGCCAGTTTCTTTTCGCTGCCGAGCAGTTCATCCGGATTGGCATGGGCGGTCCCCGAGTATCCGCCCGACCCCAGTTCAACCGTGTGGATGCCCTTCATGGACAGGTAGCGGAGGGCTTCTTCCAGGCTCCTGTCGGCGACAAGCGCGGTGTATACTCCCAGTTTCATTTTTGCTCCTTGGTCAGATTTTTTCTTTTTCCAGTTTTAAGACACGCGCGTCCTCACCCATCCCTCCAGCAGGATAGGTGTGCGAGGTTGAAAACCAGTATTTATCAGCACGATAGTAACTGGTGGACGATTCGATCGGCGCGCCGTTTTCAAGGTAGGCAGCCGTGCGCACATGCAGGAGCGGCGCCCCGGGGACCGTTCTCAGCAGCGAACAGTGCCATTCATCGGCGTTGACCGCGCTGATGATCTGATCGATGCGCACAACGGGCAGCTTGTAATCAACCCAGAGGATATGGTAGAGCGATTCTTCATTGAAATCATGGTTTTGCAAACCAGGGCAGAGATCGGTTATAATGGTGGTGTACTGGATACCGATGGGAGTCTGGTCGCCAAACCTCAGACGCACGAGAATCAGGCAATCTGCCCCGCTTAGCGCCTGCAAAGGTTCGGGGGAGGTGGCGTCAATCGTACCCGTAGCGATTTTCAAGACCTCTGAACGCGGCGTCATCCCCATTTCCAGTATTTGCTGGGCAAAACTGCGATCCAGATAAAACTTAAGGCGGTTTTCCTGCGCGACGACGAAAGTGCCACGGCCGGCTTTTCGCTCGAGGATGCCTTCGTCCACCAACCTTAAGATCGCCTGGCGCATGGTCTGGCGGCTCACGCCAAACGCCTTGCTGAGCTCCACTTCGGGTGGGAGCATATCGCCGTGCTGGATCCTGGCGGACTGGATCATGTCCTTCAAGGACATAATGATCTGGACATAAAGCGGCAGCGGGCCGTCGTGATCGACGGTCATAATATTAAGATCGGCTGGGGTTAATTTTTCTCGATGCATCACGCGTTATCCTTTATGAGTACAGGGAGGCTTGCAAACCGGCGGGGATCAAAAAAAAAAATGAAACCCATCTAAAACAGGGGATGCCTTCAAGAGCGTTATGAAGTTTGTATTAATGTACGGACATTTAGATTATAGCCAGTCTGACGCAAGCTGTCAATACCAACCCTCTCATTGACAGCCTATAATGGATTTTGTATAATCTCACACGATATTGTACATATATTGAAAAAAGGACGATAAGAATTCAGCCAAGTTCATAACGCGCCGTAAACATCCGTTATTACATACTCATAAGAGAACCCGGCGCGATCAAACCACACCAGCAGAAAAATCGATAACAGGAAAACCCCAATGAGACATATCGCAATGCTAGGCACCGGCTTTATTGCAAATTTCTACACCTCCACCCTTCAGGGTATGCGCAGCCGGGATCAAGTTAAAGTCGCCTGCGGCGCCAAGCTGGAGAGAGCTAAAGAATTTGCCGAGCGTCTCGGCATCTCAAGATGGACTGACAGCATAGAAGAAGCCGTGAACGACCCAGAAATCGATCTGGTCGTGGTGGCGCTGCCCAATTACCTGCACAAGGAAGGCGTCCTGGCCGCCGCAAAGGCTGGTAAAGCGGTCATGTGCACCAAACCACTGGGACGCAATGCTGCCGAAGCCAAAGAGATGCTCGAAGCCGTCGAAAAGGCGGGCGTGTTTGCCGGCTACCTGGAAGACCTGGTCTACACCCCCAAGACGCTCAAAGCCATCGAATCGGTCAAGAACGGCGCGCTGGGACGCGTCCTGTGGACGCGCTCTCGCGAAGCCCATCCCGGCCCGCACAGCGACTGGTTTTTGCGCAAGGAGCTCTCCGGCGGCGGCGCGATTGTGGATATGGGCTGCCACTGTATCGAGATCGGGCGGAACTTTATCGGCAAAGAGGTGCGCCCGGTGGAAGTGGTCTGTTGGGCGGACACTCAGGTGCACCCGATCGAGGCCGAAGACCACGCGGTGGGCCTGGTGAAATACTCGACCGGCGCGATCAGCCAGTTCGAGGTGAGCTGGAGCTTTCGCGGCGGTATGGACCTGCGCGATGAGGTTTCGGGGACAAATGGCACCATCTGGCTGAACCATTGGCTGCGGACCGGTTTCGAGATGTTCACCTCGGTGGGCGAGCGCGGCTATGTCGCTGAAAAAGCGGAAAGCGATTCGGGCTGGCTCTTCCCCGTTGGAGACGAAGTCCACGCGCTTGGGTACGTCCACATGTTCCTCGACCAGCTCAACGCGCTCGACCAGGGCCTCCCGCCGATGGAGACTTTCTACGACGGTTACATCGTCAACGCCATCATGGACGCCTGTTATCGCTCAGCCGAGACAAAGCAATGGGAACCGGTTCACCTGGACATCTGGCGCGGCGAAGAGAGCGCAGCCGCCGTGGAGCGCTTTATCGATTACGACGCCGACTTCTACCTGATCAAAGAGGAAAAGATGCCGGACGGGAAAACCAAGCTCATCCTCAAAAACAAGCACACCGGCGAGGTCATCCAGCGCGTGCGCGCTACGATCGCCTCATAATCGCTCTATCGATGAACCTGATCTTATGTAAGATAAGGAGGCGCATACTATCTTCAATTAGCCGTTCTGGAAGTCACAGCGTCTGGATTCAGATTGTTCGATGATAATCAAAATTCTAGTATATTTGGAGGAGAAATACATGTTACGAAAACGTCAATCTAACCGTTGGATCATGACTGTTCTGTCATTGATCTTATTGACCGCGCTGATCGCCAGTTGTGCCCCGGCTCCAGCGACACAGGCGCCACCGCCTGCCGCGACTGAAGCGCCGGTGGTTGCTGAGACGGCCGCGCCGGAGAAACCTGCTGAGACAGCCGCGCCGGAAAAGCCTGCTGAAACAGCCGCCCCGGAAGAACCAGCCCAGCCTGGCGAGAAAGCCAAATTCACCATCGGCATCTCGAACCCGTTCATCAGCAGCGAGTACCGCACTCAGATGATCCAGAACCTGAAGGACATCAACGAGGAGTACGTGGCTGCCGGCATCACCAATGAACTGGTGATCGAGAACGCCGACACCGATGTCGCGGGCCAGATCCAGCAGCTTCAGAACCTGATGAGCAAAAACGTTGACGCCATCCTGGTCAATCCCGGCGACGCTCAGGGCCTGAACGCCACCCTCGAAGAAGCCGTCAAGCAGGGCATCCTGGTGCTCTCCATCGACCAGGAGCTCGACGCTGAAGGCGTCTACAACGTCGGTCACAACCAGAAGGAATGGGCCAAGACCTCCGCCAAGTGGCTGGCTGAAAAGC
>JADYYC010000324.1 GCA_020853835.1 Anaerolineales bacterium | reverse complement strand
CGCCGGCGGCCTCCAGCGGCATCCACGCCCCGCCCAAAATCGAGAGCAGGAACATCAGCACGAGCGAGAAGATCACCGCCTGTTCTTCGGTGCGCGCCGCCACCCCGATCAGCAGCCCCAGCGCGGCAATGCACAGCGCGGCCGTCAGCGCGATCAGCAGCGTCGCGGAAAGGCTGTGACTGTACTTCACGCCCAGCAAAAACTGCGCAAAACCGAGCAGCAACACAAACTGGACCAAAAGGGGGATCAGGATGGCGAGGTAATGCCCGAACAGGATCGCCGGGCGCGGCACGGCCGTGGTGAGCAGGCGCTGTAACGAGCGCGACTTGCGCTCTGCCACCAGGAGCTGCGCCCCGGTGAGCAGGTAGGCGATGGCAAACTGGAGCATGAACCCCGGTGAGATGTTCGCAAAGGCCAGGTTGCTCTCCCCCAGGGATTTGAGCGCTTCGCTCTCCAGCCGCGCCACCCGCACCGGCGGGTCGTCCCAGGCTTCGAGCGCCTGCTTAAAGGTGTAGTCGTACGCCAGCGGCTGGAGCGCGGCCTGCTCCAGCAACCCCGCCAGGCGCAGGGCGCTGTCGATCCGCAGCATGGCGGTGAGCGCCTCGCTCTCCACGCTCTGCCCGGCGGACCGGGAGGTGTCGGCGTAGAGGATCAGCCGGCTGCGCCGCCCGTGGGACTCTTCGCGGCCAAACCCCGGCGGGATGATCAGCGCCGCCGCCCAGTCGTCCTCCGCCACCTTGCGCTCCATCTCCCCGGCGGTGGCGCTCTTCACGGCGACGAGGCGGATCACCTCGGACTTCTCGAGTTGGGCGATCAGCGCGGCGCTCACCCGGCTGCGGTCCTGATCGAGCAGCCCCACCGGCAGGCGCGGGTCGCTGGTTTTATCGAAGGCGCCGTAGGCAACGCCGAAGAGCAGGGTGACGGCGACCGGCATGATGAGCAGGAAGAGGAACACCATGCGCTCGCGCATCAGTTGCAGGAGATCTTTGCGGGTGATGTTGAGGGTGAAGTGCATTTTAGCCCTCACCTATACCTCTTCCTAAACCTCCAAACCCCGACCGCCAGGAAGACCGCGCTCCAGCCGAGCAGCCCCAGCGTCGTGAGCGCCGTCTGCTCCAGCGGGGCATGTTCCATCGCCTCCAGCAGCGCGCGCACCGCCCAGCCCTGCGGGACGAGCAGCGAGACGCTCTCTCCCAGACCGACGGCGTGGGGCGAGCCGATGGCGAAGATGCGTATCACGCCCAGCAGCCCGGTGATGGTCAGCACGCCGCCAAAGACCACCCCACCCTGGCGCGTGCTGCGGCGGATCGAGTTGATAAACACGCCAAAGGAGGCCGCCGCGCACACCATCCCGAACGCGGCCAGCGCCACCGCCTGCAGGTCTCCCCAGCGGATGCCAAAGACCAGCCAGGAGGTCGTCAACAGCACGCTCACCTGGATGAGCACGGTGAGAAAGACCGCCAGGAATTTGCCCGTCAGAATGACCGCCTGCGGGGTGGGGGTGGTGAAGAGGCGCTTGAGAGTCTGCTTTTCCTCTTCCAGGAGGATGCTCTCGCCGCCGGCGGCGCCGGTGTAGAAGGCGTAGAAGATCATCATCCCGCCCATGATCGAGGAGACGATCGTGAGCAGCGGGCTGGCTTGCTCGAGCGGCGCCGACGAGGCGCGCGGGCGGCGCACGTCGAGCAGGGCGCCGGAGAGGTCCTTCTCGTTGGCCGGCGAGCCCTCCATGAACTCGGCGATCAGGCGGTCGATCCGGCGCGGGTCGAGCTGCGAGGCATGGTCGAGCGTCAGGCGGATGGCGATCTTGATCCCGCCCAACCCGTCCATAAACTGGTTGAGGATCGATTCGACCACCGCCGGACCGATGGAAAGGGTGGGGTCCTGATAAAGCTCGAGCTCGGACTGCTCGTAAGGCTCAGCGAAGCGGCGCGAGAAGCCCGGCGGGATGATCAAGGCGGCCGCGGCCTGCTCGTCGTCCACCGCCTGGCGGGCGGCATCGGCGTCGTCCACGCGCACCACCCGCACCAGCTCGTGCAGGTCGTCGCTCTCCAGGATCGCCACCACCAGTTCGGAAAGCGTGTCGGCGCGCACCCCGCCGGGGACGGCGCGCGCGCTGGCGCGCAGGCGCGGTGCGGCCCGGTCCAGGTTGACGACCGCCAGCTTGGTGACCGGCAGCGAGAAGCCCCCCGTGCTGGCGCTGCTGCCCAACATCAAATAAAACAGCCCGGCGATCATGAGCGGCAGGCCGAACATGAACACCCAGGCCGAGGCGCTGCGGAAGGCGCTTTTGAGGTCTTTCAGGGCGATATCGAAGGCTTTGACCCAGGCGGGCATGGCGGCAGCCTCAATCGCGCAGGGCGCGGCCGGTCAGGTGCAGGAAGACGGTCTCCAGGTTTGGCTCGTGGATCTCGACCGACTGGAGGCGCAGGTCGAGACGGGACAGCGCTTCGAACAGGGCCGGGAGCGCCTCGGCCCCGTCCTGCGCGAGCAGGCTGAGCCGCCCCTCGTCCATGTGCGCCTGCTCCACGCCGGGTAGCGCCTGGCAGGCGAGCAGCACCGGCCCAGGGTCGGCGGGCGGGACGACAAAGGCCAGGCTGAGGCGGTCCTTCTCGCCCACCAGCGCCACGAGCTCGGATTGCGTGCCGCAGGCGATTAACTCGCCGTGATCCATGATGGCGACGTGGTCGGAGAGCTCCTCAGCTTCTTCCATGTAATGCGTGGTGTAGAGCACGGTCATGCCCTGCTCTTTCAGACCGCGCACGCTGTCGAGGATGTTGCGGCGCGACTGCGGGTCGATGCCCACGGTCGGCTCGTCCATGTAGATCACCTGCGGCTTGTGGAGCAGCGCCACGGCGATGTTGACGCGCCGCTTCATCCCGCCGG
>JADYYC010000323.1 GCA_020853835.1 Anaerolineales bacterium | reverse complement strand
CGCCGGCGGCCTCCAGCGGCATCCACGCCCCGCCCAAAATCGAGAGCAGGAACATCAGCACGAGCGAGAAGATCACCGCCTGTTCTTCGGTGCGCGCCGCCACCCCGATCAGCAGCCCCAGCGCGGCGATGCACAGCGCGGCCGTCAGCGCTATCAGCAGCGTCGCGGAAAGGCTATGACTGTACTTCACGCCCAGCAAAAACTGCGCAAAACTGAGCAGCAACACAAACTGGACCAAAAGGGGGATCAGGATGGCGAGGTAATGCCCGAACAGGATCGCCGGGCGCGGCACGGCCGTGGTGAGCAGGCGCTGCAGCGAGCGCGACTTGCGCTCTGCCACGAGGAGCTGCGCCCCGGTGAGCAGGTAGGCGATGGCAAACTGGAGCATGAACCCCGGCGAGATGTTCGCAAAGGCCAGGTTGCTCTCCCCCAGGGATTTGAGCGCTTCGCTCTCCAGCCGCACCACCCGCACCGGGGGGTCGTCCCAGGCTTCGAGCGCCTGCGTAAAGGTGTAGTCATACGCCAGCGGCTGGAGCGCGGCCTGCTCCAGCAGCCCCGCCAGGCGCAGGGCGCTGTCGATCCGCAGCATGGCGGTGAGCGCTTCGCTCTCCACGCTCTGCCCGGCAGACTGGGAGGTGTCGGCGTAGAGGATCAGCCGGCTGCGCCGCCCGTGGGACTCTTCGCGGCCAAACCCCGCCGGGATGATCAGCGCCGCCGCCCAGTCGTCCTCCGCCACCTTGCGCTCCATCTCCCCGGCGGGGGCGCTCTTCACGACGACGAGGCGGATGACCTCGGACTTCTCGAGTTGGGCGATCAGCGCGGCGCTCACCCGGCTGCGGTCCTGATCGAGCAGCCCCACCGGCAGGCGCGGGTCGCTGGTTTTATCGAAGGCGCCGTAGGCGACGCCGAAGAGCAGCGTGACGGCGACCGGCATGATGAGCAGGAAGAGGACCACCATGCGGTCGCGCCGCAGTTGCAGGAGGTCTTTGCGGGTGATGTTGAGAGTGAAGTGCATTTTAGCCCTCACCCCCTGCCCCCTCTCCCAAAGGGAGAGGGGGTAAGCCGGCCTCGCCCAAAGGGGGAAAATCGAATCTTAATGGTCCTGACCATTTGTGCTTTCCGACAACTCAATCAGCCGCAGGTCGATGGTTCGGCAGATCTCGTCTATGACGGCCTGGAGGTTTTGCTGGATGTCTCGGTTGGTGAACCGGACGATGCGATAGCCGTGGTCTTCCAGATATTGGGTACGAGCGATGTCATATGCCCGTTGCGAGGCTTCGGAGTGCGCATCGCCGTCGATTTCGATACACAGGGCGGCTTGATGGCAATAAAAATCGATAATAAACCTGCCCAGCGGGTGCTGGCGGCGGATTTTGTGCCCGACCCGGCGGTCGCGCAGCGCCCGCCACAAGACCTCCTCCGCCTGGGTCTGGTCCTGGCGCAGCTCACGCGCGCGTTGCACCACGCGCGGATTGGTTCGGGGCTTAGAGCTCATCGTCTCCATCCTTCAATCCCCCTCCCCCTCTCCCAGCGGGAGAGGGGTGGCGGCGTTCTTCGCCGCCGGGGTGAGGGCACGCCGCCGGGGTGAGGGCGCCTCATCACGCATACCTCCTCCTAAACCTCCATATCCCGACCGCCAGGAAGACCGCGCTCCAGCCGAGCAGCCCCAGCGTCGTGAGCGCCGTCTGCTCCAGCGGGGCGTGCTCCATCGCCTCCAGCAGCCCGCGCACCGCCCAGCCCTGCGGGACGAGCAGCGAGACGCTCTCGCCCAGACCGACGGCGTGGGGCGAGCCAATGGCGAAGATGCGTATCACCCCCAGCAGCCCGGTGATGGTCAGCACGCCGCCAAAGATCACCCCGCCCTGGCGCGTGCTGCGGCGGATCGAGTTGATAAACACGCCAAAAGAAGCCGCCGCGCACACCATCCCGAACGCGGCCAGCGCCACTGCCTGCAGGTCTCCCCAGCGGATGCCGAAGACCAGCCAGGAGGCCGTCAACAGCACGCACACCTGGATGAGCACGGTGAGGAAGACCGCCAGGAATTTGCCCGTCAGGATGACCGCCTGCGGGGTGGGGGTGGTAAAGAGGCGCTTGAGGGTCTGCTTTTCCTCTTCCTGGAGGATGCTCTCGCCGCCGGCGGCGCCGGTGTAGAAGGCGTAGAAGATCATCATCCCGCCCATGATCGAGGAGACGACGGTGAGCAGCGGGCTGGCCTGCTCGAGCGGCGCCGACGAGGCGCGCGGGCGGCGCACGTCGAGCAGGGCGCCGGAGAGGTCCTTCTCGTTGGCCGGTGAGCCCTCCATGAACTCGGCGATCAGGCGGTCGATCCGGCGCGGGTCGAGCTGCGAGGCATGGTCGAGCGTCAGGCGGATGGCGATCTTGATCCCGCCCAGCCCGTCCATGAACTGGTTGAGGATCGATTCGACCACTGCCGGGCCGATGGAAAGCGTGGGGTCCTGGTAAAGCTCGAGCTCGGACTGCTCGTAAGGCTCGGCGAAGCGGCGCGAGAAGCCCGGCGGGATGATCAAGGCAGCCGCGGCCTGCTCGTCGTCCACCGCCTGGCGGGCGGCATCGGCGTCGTCCACGCGCACCACCCGCACCAGCTCGCGCAGGTCGTCGCTCTCCAGGATCGCCACCACCAGATCGGAAAGCGTGTCGGCGCGCACCCCGCCGGGGACGGCGCGCGCGCTGGCGCGCAGGCGCGGCGCGGCCCGGTCCAGGTTGGCGACCGCCAGCTTGGTGACCGGCAGCGAGAACCCTCCCGAGCGGGCGTTGCTGCCCAACATCAAATAAAACAGCCCGGCGATCATGAGCGGCAGGCCGAACATGAACACCCAGGCCGAAGCGCTGCGGAAGGCGCTCTTGAGGTCTTTCAGGGCGATATCGAAGGTTTTGATCCAGGCGGACACGGCGGCAGCCTCAATCGCGCAGGGCGCGGCCGGTCAGGTGCAGGAAGACGGTCTCCAGGTTTGGCTCGTGGATCTCGACCGACTGGAGGCGCAGGTCGAGACGGGACAGCGCCTCGAACAGGGCCGGGAGCGCCTCGGCCCCGTCCTGCGCGAGCAGGCTGAGCCGCCCCTCGTCCATGTGCGCCTGCTCCACGCCGGGCAGCGCCTGGCAGGCGAGCAGCACCGGCTCGGGGTCGGCGGGCGGGACGACAAACGCCAGGCTGAGGCGGTCCTTCTCGCCCACCAGCGCCACGAGTTCAGACTGCGTGCCGCAGGCGATCAACTCGCCGTGATCCATGATGGCGACGTGGTCGGAGAGCTCCTCGGCTTCTTCCATGTAATGCGTGGTGTAGAGCACGGTCATGCCCTGCTCTTTCAGGCCACGCACGCTGTCGAGGATGTTGCGGCGCGACTGCGGGTCGATGCCCACGGTCGGCTCGTCCATGTAGATCACCTGCGGCTTGTGGAGCAGCGCCACGGCGATGTTGACGCGCCGCTTCATCCCGCCGG
>JADYYC010000322.1 GCA_020853835.1 Anaerolineales bacterium | reverse complement strand
TTCGCAAACGCGATGCGCAGCCTGACCGGCCCGTGATAGGTCTGCTGATCCTGCGCCTCTCCGGTTGTCCCCTCGGCTGGGATATCCCACACCAGCGAGGCGGGGCTCAAGCCGCGCGTCAGGCCGGTCAGGTAGATGAACATCGTCGAGAGGGTGCCGCTGGGGTGGGGGGGCAGGACTTCGCCCGAAACGCCCTCCCCTGCATCGCCCGTGAGCGCCAGGACTTGACCCGTGTGCGGGTCGAGCACCACCGCTTCGACTGCGAGACCTCCCGCGGGAAGCCCATAATTTCCCGATAGCGCGGGCAGCAGCCTTGCGGCGGGGCAATCCACCGGAACCCCGGGCAGGGGCTGGTCGGGGGCGGTTTGCAGCCGGGCAGCATGGAATTTGCTGGCGCAATTGACCTGGGTTTGGAGATCGAGGTCGAGCGTGGTGATGATATTAAAACCGCCTCGTTCCAATTCCGCGCGAGGAATACGGATGGTTAGCTGGTTCAGAACCAGTCTGATATAAGCCGGCGAAACGCCTGGATATAGATCTGCAAAAACGGGGCCGGAGGCTGTACTTGGTTGCTGGGTGATTTCCAGCGGAGCCTGGATCGCCTGAATGCTCTCGGCGGGGGTGATGAGGCGCAGCCGGAGCGCTTCCTGGATCACTTGTTTTTGCCTGGTTTGTACAATTTGGGGCTCGTTCCAGGGGTTGGCGGTTGGGTCTTTGGCTGTGGCAGCCAGCAGCGCCAGGTCTGCCAGCTCCAGCTTCGAGACCCGCTTGCCAAAATACAGCTCGGCGGCTGCCTCGACGCCGTAGGCCAGGTTTCCAAAATAGGCGCTATTGAGATACCATTCGAGCGCCTTTTCGCGCCCGAAGCGGTCGATAATTTGAAGGGCGAGCAAGTGCTGCCGTAAATCGCGCCGGACGCTGGGAGGCTCGTGGGTTAGCAGCAAGTCCGCCGCCAGCCGCTGCGGGATCGTGCGCTGCTCAGAAAAGATGAGGCCCTTGAGGGTGATTCCTGGATGAGACCAAAACCCCGGATCCACCGCGGCGACGGTTGCCGCGATCAAGCCCGAGGGCAGATAATTGCCCCCCTCCGCGCTGCCTGGGTCGGCCGGTTCGGGAGGATAGGCCAGGTAGTCTCGCCGGCCTGATCCTCCGCTCTGCAGGGTGAAGATCATTTGTTGGCCGGTTCGATCATAGAACCGGGTTGGCTCGAGCAGCCTTCCAGCCGGCGGCTCTAAAAGGCCCGGCAGCGCTTCGACCGAAGGCAGGTCCTGCGTGAGCCTGGCAAACTCGAGAGCCAAAAATACGCCTGCCGCAGCCGTTGTCAGGCTAAATAAAAGGGCAGCCGCTATCCCAATTCGGAGGAGATGGTTTTGCCCGACTTTATGCCGGCGCCGGTTTCTGAATTGGATCGTCTGGTTGACCGATGGCATGTGTTTTTATCGAGATCAAGACGCAGCCGGTTGTTTTTCGGCGGCCTGGATAAGCTCCCTCGCAGATTGGAGCGTCCCCGCGCTGACGCCGCCAAGCATCTGTGCCAGTTCTACCAGGCGCTCATCGCCCGTGAGCGTCTTCAACACGGTGAGCGTGCGGCCATCCTGGACTTTCTTCTCAACGTGGTAATGCTGTTCGCCAAACGCAGCGAGCTGCGGCAAATGCGTGATGCACAAAACCTGGTGCTGGCGCGCCAGTTGCCAGAGCTTCTGACCGACAATGGCGCCAACCCGGCCCCCGATGCCCTGGTCGATTTCGTCGAAGATGAGGGTCGGGATGTGATCTGCCTTGGTGAGCACGTTCTTCAAGGCGAGCATCAGGCGCGAGGTTTCACCGCCCGAGGCGATCTTGGCAAGCGGTTTGAAACCTTCCCCAGGGTTGGGCGCGATTAAGAACTCCACTTTATCCAGGCCGTGTGCAAAGAATTTCACCCGGCTGCCGTCCGGCAGTTTTGCGCCCAGCGCGTCGGGTTGCTGTTGTAGATCGACCTTGAAGCGTGCGCCGGACATGTGCAGGTCAGCAAGCTCGCGCTCGATGCCTTTTTCCAGTTCGACCGTTGTATGTCGTCTCTGCTCCGAGAGCGCCAGACCTTCCGCCCCGAGCTGTTCGAGCATGGCTTGCTGCTCGTCTTCCAGTTCTTGAATGCGCGCCTCGGCATGGGTGATCTGATCGAGCTGCTGCCGGGTTTTTTCGAGGAACTCCAGGATGTCCGGTATCGTCGCGCCATATTTCCGTTTCAACGCGTGGATCAGCGCCAGGCGTTCTTCGACGAAGTCGAGCCGTTTGGGATTGAATTCTATGTTCTCCAGATAGAGCCGCAAGCTGTGAGAAAGCTCGGTCAACCCCTCGAAGATCGTTTGGGCCGTATCGAACAGGGTGGACTGGGCAGGGTCGAGCCGGGCCAGGCTTTCGATAGCCTGGGTCACCGTGCCCAGCAGGTCGGTCGCTGCCGGGGATTCGGGCGTGCCCTCGTCCAAAATAAGCAGCGCCTGCTGGGAAAAGCCAGCCAGGCTCTCAGCGTTTGCCAGGCGGTTGCGCTCGTCTCGCAGCTCTTCCTCTTCGCCGGGGCGCAGGTGCGCCGCTTCGATTTCACCGATCTGAAAAGCTAAGATGTCGGTCTGGCGGGCCGCGTCGCGCTCGGCGAGGCGCAAATCGTCAAGCTGGCGTTGAACCTCTAGCAGGCGGTGATAGGTTTTTGTGTAGCGGCTTTGCGCCTGTTGAAGCTGGTTTCCAGGGCGGGTGGCGGCAAACCTGTCCAGCAGGTTCAGGTGCTGGTTCGTGTGCAGCAGCGACAGATGCTCGGACTGCCCGTGTACGTCGATAAG
>JADYYC010000321.1 GCA_020853835.1 Anaerolineales bacterium | reverse complement strand
GCGGGAGTTCTGAAACCCCCTCCGAACCCGGCGGCCTGACGGTGTTCGTCGAAGTCAAGACGCGCAGCTCGACCGCTTTTGGAAACCCCGAACAGGCCGTGACCGCGAGCAAGCGGGCGCATTTGCTGGCCGCCGCCCAGGAGTTCATGCGCCTTCACCCCGAGCTTGAAGGCGGGTGGCGCGTGGACGTGATCGCCATCCTGCGGGCCCGTGAGGGCGAACCCCCCGAGATCTGCCATTTTGAAAACGCCGTCACGGCAGACCAGCCATGATGAGGGCGCAGTGAACCAACCCGCCCTGCCGCCGCTGATTGTGATCCTCGGCCCGACCGGGGTTGGAAAGACCGAACTCTCGCTCCGCCTGGCGGAGCGCCTGGACGGCGAGATCGTCTCCGCCGATTCGCGCCTGTTTTACCGCGGCATGAACATCGGCACCGCCAAGCCGTCGCCCGAGGAGTTGCGGCGCGTCCCGCACCACCTGATCGACGTCGCCGACCCGGACGAGGTGTGGAGCCTGGCGATGTTCCAGGAAAGCGCGCGCAAGGCGATTGCCGAGATCCATGCCCGCGGCCGCCTGCCGCTGCTGGTGGGTGGCACGGGGCAGTACATCCGGGCGGTCGTCGAAGGCTGGCAGGCGCCAGCCGTCAAACCCGACCCGAGGCTGCGCCTCGCCCTGACCGCCTGGGGCGAGCAGATCGGGGCGGAGGGGCTGCACGCCCGGCTGGCGGCGCTGGATCCGGCGGCCGCGGCGGGGATCGACCCGCGCAACCTGCGCCGCACGGTGCGGGCGCTCGAAGTGACGCTCGCCAGCGGGAGGCGCTTCTCTCTGCAGCGCGCCCGCGCCCCGTCTTCTTACCGGGCGCTCTCCCTCGGGCTGAGGCGCAGCCGGGCGGAGCTGTACGCCCGCATCGATGCGCGGGTCGAGGCGATGTTCGCCAGCGGCCTGGCTGGCGAGGTGAGCGACCTGCTGGCGCGCGGCTATTCGCCCGACCTGCCGGCGCTTTCGGCCATCGGGTATCGCGAAACGATCGCCTATCTGCAGGGCAGGATGTCGCAGGAGCAGGCGATCCTGGAGATCAAACGCGCCACGCGCGTTTTTGTCCGGCGCCAGGCGAACTGGTTCAAGCAGGAGGACGCCCGCATCCAATGGTTCGACGCCGACCCCGACCCGATCGACCAGATGGAGGCTTCGATCCGGGCTTTCCTGGCGGGATGAGCGCCTGCGCGGCTTTTTTTGAAAAAAAATTAATGAATTCTTAGCTTTATCTATTTGACAACCCCCCCAAATTTATCTATACTCATTAGTGGAGCATTCCCAGCGGATCTGCGGCAAAATTTGAATAGCTTGTTTTTTAAGGAGGAGGAAATGGACGACCGTCCCTGGTTGAAATTCTATGATAAAGGTGTTCCGCCGACGATAGATTATCCTGCGGTCCCGCTCAACTATTTCCTGGAGGAGAATGCCAGGAAGTATCCCGATTCGGCCTGCACGATATTCAAAGGGGCGCGCATCTCCTACCAAGAGATGGATCAGATCACAGACCGCCTGGCAGCCGGTCTGGCCGAGCTGGGCGTGAAGAAGGGCGACCGGGTGGGGATCTTCATCCCCAACACGCCCCAATTCGTGATGGCTTATTTTGCGATCCTCAAACTGGGCGGGGTGGTCGTGGCGACCAACCCGCTTTACAGCGCGCGCGAGATCGAGCACCAGGTCAACGACGCGGGCGTCGAAGTGATGATCGTGATGAGCAACTTCTACAACCTGGTCAAAGAGGTGCAGCCCAAAACGCGCATCCACACGGTGGTCGTGACGAACATCAAGGAAACGCTCCCGCCGCTGCTGGGGTTTCTTTTCGGGCTAACCAAGGAGAAGAAAGGCGGTTTCCGGGTCGAGCTCGCCCAGGGGGACCTCTGGATGAAGGATCTGATCGCGCGGCGCCAGCCCTCCGACCGCCCGAAAGTCGAGGTGGGGCCGGATGACATCGCGCTGCTTCAATACAGCGGCGGCACGACCGGCATCTCGAAGGGCGCGGTGGCGCTGCACCGCAACCTGGTGGCGAACACGCTCATGATCCACGCCTGGATGACCAACTGCGAAGACGGCAAAGAGGTGGTGCTGATGGCTATCCCGCTCTTTCACGTCTATGGCATGGTCGCGGGGATGTGCTTTGCGATTAACGCCGCCGCTTCTATGGTGATGATCCCCAACCCGCGCGATATCAAAGACGTGCTGGACAGCATCCAGAAGTACGGGGCCACCGTTTACCCCGGCGTGCCGACGATGTACAATGCGATCAACAATAACCCGGACGTCAAGGCGCACAAATACGTTCTGAACACGATCAAAGCCTGCATTTCGGGCTCTGCCCCGCTCATGCGCGAGACCAAGGATAAATTCGAAGCCCTGACCGGCGGCAAGCTGGTGGAGGGCTTTGGCATGTCGGAGACGCCCACCGCCACGCACTGTAACCCGCTGTTTGGCAAAAACCCTCCCGGCTCGATCGGCATTCCCCTGCCCGACATCGACGCCCGCATCATCAGCCTCGAGGACGAAGTCACCGTGCTGCCGCCGGGCGAGGTGGGCGAGCTGGTCGTCAAGGGCCCGAACATCATGAAGGGCTATCACAACATGCCGACCGAGACCCATAACGCCCTGCGCGACGGCTGGCTTTACACGGGCGACATCGCGCGCATGGACGAGGACGGTTATTTCTACATTGTCGACCGCAAGAAGGAGCTTATCAAGCCGGGCGGCTACCAGGTGTGGCCGCGCGAGGTAGAAGAAGTGATCATCCAGAACCCGAAGGTGATGGAAGTGGGCGTGGCGGGCATCCCCGACGCCTACCGGGGTGAGACTGTGAAAGCCTGGATCGTGCTAAAGCCGGGCGAAACCGCGACCGCAGAGGAGATCAAAGCCTGGTGCCAGGAGCGCATCGCCAAGTTCAAAGTGCCGACGCACATCGAATTTCGAGACGAGCTTCCAAAGACCACCGTGGGCAAGATCCTGCGGCGCGAGCTGGTGCGCCAGCACAAGGAACAGAACCCCGTTTAGCGGGCTGGACGTTCCGCAGCGAGGGCGAGGGAAAACTGGCGGCTCAACAGCCGCCGGTTTTTTTTATTTTCAGCGATATCAGCGCGCGGGCGCGAAACGGGCTGCCCCGTGTTCGAGGCAGCCCGCCAGTCGTATTCTTGGATGCGGTTGAAAACCGCCGCTTAAACCACGATCTCTTCAGCGGCTTCGGGGATCTCATAACCGAACGCGCGCAGGCGCTTCTTGAGATCCGCAAGCGATTTACGCCCGAAACCGTCGATCGCCAGCAAAGTGGCTTCGCCCTCGGCCATCTTTTCCAGGACCTGACCGACGTTCACGATCCCGGCTTTGGACAGCGATTCGGTTGGGCGCGTCCCCAGCTCGAGGTCGGCGATGGGGCGGTCGAGCGAAGTGCGCGCCGCCTGCCGCGCTTCGACGTCGGCGAGGTACTGATCGTGCGCATGGAGTTTCTTGTAGAAGCGGTCCACCTGGCCTTCGGTGTCGACAATCCGCTGCTCGCCGGTAAAGAAGGGGTGGCATTTGGAGCAAACATCCGTGCGGATGAGCTTCTTCGTCGAGCCGGTGGTCCAGGTGTTGCCGCACGCACAAACGACCTGGGCGTCCGGATAATATGTGGGGTGAATGTCTTTTTTCATCGATAAAAACCTTTACTGAGTCTTTTGCAGTTCCTCGACCGGGATCACGCTGACGCGCCTCCGGTTATCGTGCAGCTTCTCATACACCACGATGCCCTCGGCCGTGGCGAACAGGGTGTCGTCCTTGCCGACATCCACGTTCTTGCCGGGTTT
>JADYYC010000320.1 GCA_020853835.1 Anaerolineales bacterium | reverse complement strand
GGGATCGAGGTGGATTACACCACCAGCAGTTCCGCCGGGGGCGGCGGGGGCGGGTTTAGCTTCAGCAAGCTGCCCGAAGGGATGGACCAGCAAGAAGCCTACCAGCGCTTCCTGAACGCCCTGGGCTGTTGGCATCCGGGGCCGTGGGTTTTCACGCTGATACTCACGCCCTGACAGCTAAATTTTTGCCACCTGATCTGCGAAAACAGGAAACGCGTCAATTGATCTGAGGCGTTAAATACGCTATAATAAATTGTCACAGTAAGTGTTGCTTATGGTGGGAGGCAAAAAATAATAGATTTGTAAACAACAGAGGAGGTGGCTTCGACGTTTAGAGAATTCCACAGACCTGTACCTGGATTTGACATGTGAGAAGGAGGAAAAGACCAGGTGGAAACTGTCCGGATTCCACCAGCCGACTGGATTGAAACAATAACCATCGAAGCCCATGCAGCGGGGGAGCTTACAAGAGCAATCGTGGATGGTTTGTCGACTATTCCTGGGCACAAAGATATACAAGGGACGATCACCAACGCCAGCAAATACGGATCTATGAGGCAGATGTGCTTTAAGCGATGGGCACTGCCAACATTGTCGGGATGCGCAAGTGGGTATTGTGCCCCGAAGATGTCTTGAAAAACGGGCCGTTCTCCACTTGCACTTCAGAGGAACAGAATCAGCAACCCAATCTTGAGACCAAAAGGAGAAAACCATGAAGAAGACGAATGCCTGGCTTTTTGCCATTGTAGTTTCCCTGGCGCTGGTGTTATCCAGTTGCGCTCAGCCTGGCGCCGCCCCGGCTGGGACGATCAAGATCGGCCTTCAGGCCCCCCTGACCGGAGACTTTGCCGCCGAAGGCCAATGGGCAAAGCAAAGCGTGGAAATCGCCGCCGATTTGATCAACAAAAAAGGCGGGATATTAGGCAAGCAAGTCGAAATCGTCATCGCGGATGACGCTTCCAACCCGAAGGACAGCGCGCTCGCGGCTCAGAAACTGATCTCACAGGGGCTTAAGCAAGTGATTGCCTCCTACGGCTCCTCGGTGACCGCGCCGGCGGCCGACCTCTACGATGAGAACAAAGTGGTCTCGGTTGCCTATGGCTCCACCGCAGTTCGCTTGACCATGGAGAAACAGCGGCCATATTTCTTCCGCACCTGCGGGCGTGACGACACCCAATCCGAGTTCTTTGTTAAGTTTGTCACGGAAAAACTCAACGCCAAGCGGATCGCCATCATGCACGACAACCAGGACTACGGCAAAGGCGTCGCTGAGGACGCCATGAAGTTCTTGCAGCCGTACATCGACTCCGGGCAAGTCGAGGTCGTGTACTACGATGCGATCACTCCGGGCGAGAGCGATTACTCCGCCGTGGTCAGCCAGATCAAAGCGATCAACCCCGACGTCTGGTTCTTCACCGCTTACTATCCCGAGGCGGCCCTCTTGCTCAAGCAGGCGCGCGAAGCCGGCGTGACCAGCGTTTTCGTGGGGAACAACTCGGTTCCAACCCCTGAATTCGAAAAGATCGCAGGCCTTGACGCGATCAAGGGCTCGATTCACTTGAACGAGCCGATGCCTCAGTTCCTGAACTTCCCTGAGTCGCGCGAGTTCTTAGATGCCTACAAGGCGAAGTACAACGAGATCCCCGGCTCCATCTGGTCGGTTTACGCGGCAGACGCTTTGAATGCTCTGGCAGCCGCCATCACCAAGGCTGGCGGCACGGATCCTGATAAGGTTGCCAACGCCATGCGCACGATGACCGACGCCAAGGGCATCACCGGCCCGCTGCTGTTCACTGAGCGCGGCGACCGCAAAGACATACCCTATTACGCCTATATATACAACGATCAAGGCGTGCTGGAACTGTATTGGCCCAAGTAACACACTCTCCATGCCGGCGTTATAAACAATCAGGGCATGCAAGAGCACTTAAGAGCTAAGCGGCCTCCAGCAGCCTCGACGATTTAACAGCCACAGGGAGCGCCTTCCTCCATAATCTACGATTACTGGAGAGGGCGCTCCTCATAGGAATTCGACGGTCGGGCGTCACAACAGAGAAGGAGATTTCCTATGCAAATGCTTCCCGAGCAGCTTATCAATGGATTGATCATTGGTTCGTTTTACGCCCTCGTTGCGATGGGGTATTCGATGGTGTACGGGGTGATGAAATTGATCAATTTCGCCCACGGTGATCTTTTTACCCTGGGCAGTTATTTGGGATACACGATCCTGGTCTTTGGCGCAGGCTGGGTAACGGCCACGTTTGGCATTTGGGGCGGCGTAATCGTGGCGGTTCTGGGAGCTATGCTGGGCATTGGCTTCGCCGGCCTGATCCTTGAACGCGTCGCTTACCAGCCGGTTTACAGGGCAGGCCGCCTGCCGCTCGTCGTTTCAGCCCTGGGGGCCTCGATATTTATTTCGAATGGAATCATGGCTGTTTGGGGACCTCGCTTCCAGGCGTTTCCCGAGGTCAGCATTCCCACGGGCAGCATCGTGTTGTTTGGCGATTTTAGAATTACAACGCTCAAGCTCGTCACCATTCTGGTTTCGCTGGGGCTGATGGGGTTGATTTATTACCTGGTCGAAAGGACCCTGTTTGGCGCCGCGGTGCGCGCTTCAGCCCTGGACCGGGATACGGCTACCCTGATCGGGATCGATTTCAGAAAAATCATTCGCTTTGTCTTTTTTGTTGGACCATCGCTGGGCGCGCTGGCAGGCGTTTTTGTCGGATTGAACTACACCCGCATCATCTTTACTATGGGATGGACGTACGGCTTAAAGGCGTTTACCGCCGTGATCCTGGGCGGCATCGGAAACATCCCCGGCGCCATGCTCGGCGGGATCATGCTGGGCATCATGGAAGCGCTTTTCGAGGGCTTTGTGTCTGGCGCCTGGAAAAACGTGTTTGTCTTTCTCATCCTGATCGTGATCCTGATCGTCAGACCCACCGGTCTCATCGGGGAGAAAATCGCAGAGAAAGTCTAGCCATGAGCGAGATAACCCGTAATCTAACTCAGCGCATTTCGAAATTTCAAGACGGGAAAGGGACGCCTTCGGTCGACAAAAAAACGCAGCTCATCCTTCTTGCGATCCTGATCGCGGTGATGGCCGCATATCCATTCCTGCCGTTCGTGAACAACTATTGGATTGACGTCGGCTTTTTTGTTGGCATTTACGTCCTTCTCGGACTGAGTCTGAACATCATACTGGGAGAAGTGGGGCTCTTCAACCTCGGACAGGCGGCGTTTTATGCGATTGGCGCATACACCACCGGGATCCTCTATACACAGCTCCAGATCCCCATCATCGTGCTGCTGCCGCTCAGCGCGCTGATCGCGGGCGGGTTTGCTTTCCTGGTCACCTCGCCGATCATCCACCTGCGAGGCGATTACCTGTGTATTGTCACGATTGGGATCGGGGAAATCGTGCGCATCACGGCCTTGAACAACCCGTTTGGCCTGACCAAAGGCGCCAACGGCATCACAGGGATCGGCAACCCTGATTTTGGAATATTCTCCATTACAACCCCGACCCAGTTTTATTACTATGTATGGATCATCATTGGGCTGGTCATCATCGGGCTGATCAACCTGCAGAAATCCAGGGTGGGCCGGGCATGGAACTACATCCGAGAAGACGAAATCGCCGCGGAAGCAAACGGCATCGATGTGCGCCACTACAAACTGCTCGCCTTTGTGATCGGGACGGCCCTGGCAGGCGCAGCCGGAAACATCTATGGATCGAAGATGATGATCATTTCTCCGGCGAACTTCACCTTTATGGAATCCTGCCTGATTTTTGTCATTGTCCTGTTGGGCGGGCTGGGTTCGATCCCCGGCACTCTGCTGGGAGCTGCAATCATCGTCATTTTTCCCGAGATTTTCAGGCAGTTTGCAAATTACAGGCTGCTTTTCTTTGGCGCAGCCCTGGTCATCATGATGATCTTCCGACCGGGCGGGATCTTGCCGCGCCGCAGAGAAAGGGCCGGGTTCCGCGGTTTGGGCATTTCCAAACTTCCCGAGGATGAGAACACCCTTTTGAAAGAAGTATTAGATTCGGGCCTCTCAACCGCCAGACAACCAGAAGCGGCGCAAGAGCCAACCCTGAAAACAAAGGCGCACGTTCACCCGCCACCAAACGGATTGGTGCTGGAAACCCAACGCGTGACCGTGCAATTCGGCGGGTTGACCGCGGTGAGCCAGTTCGACCTGACAATCCGAGAAAATCAAATCACTTCTTTGATCGGCCCCAACGGCGCAGGAAAGACCACCCTCTTTAACGTGATCACGGGGATTTACCGCCCCCTCTCTGGCAAAGTGATTTTCATGGGCGAGGAGATCACCGGCCTCAAACCGCACCAGATCACCACCAAGGGCATTGCGAGGACATTCCAAAACATCCGCCTTTTCCCATCGCTGACCAGCATCGAAAACGTCATGTCGGGCCCGCATTGCCACGCAACCAACGGGACCATCCCCTCGATAATGCGTTCCCCTGGACAGCAGAAAGAAGAGCGCCATATCTTGGAGACCGCCTCGTTTCGTTTGCACCAGGTGGGGCTCTGGGAATATCGAAATGAGTTAGCCAGAAACCTGCCTTATGGCAAACAAAAACTGCTCGAAATTGCCCGCGCGCTGGCTTCCTCCCCAAAGCTGATCGTATTGGATGAACCTTCCTCGGGGCTGAACGACAAAGAGACCGAGGAGTTGATGGAGTTCCTCACAAAGCTCATCGCGGAGGGACTGACCATTCTTTTGATCGAGCACGACATGAACGTCGTGATGGGTATCTCAGATCGAGTGTCGGTGATGGACATGGGAAGCAGGATCGCAGAAGACCTCCCTCAAAACATCTACAACAATCCACGGGTCATCGAAGCTTACCTGGGGAAGGAGGAGTAAGATGGCCACGCTGCTTTCTATCGAAAACCTCGTTGTCGCATATGGCGCGGTGGAAGCGCTCAAAGGCGTTTCCCTCGAAATCCAGGAAGGGGATGTCGTGGCGGTTTTGGGCGCCAACGGGGCGGGCAAAACAACCTTGCTCAAAGCGATCTCGGGGCTGGTTCCCATTAAAGAGGGGGTCATTAAACTGAAAGGGGAAGACCTGAGCAAATATCCCGCGTTTCGATTAGCCGAGCAGGGGATCATGCACATCCCCGAAGGGCGCAGGGTTTTCTCCACGCTCACGGTCGAGGAAAACCTGGACCTGGGCTCCTGGGGTATTCGCAAAAACAGGACTCCCCAGGAACTGCAAAAAAACAAAGACTGGGTTTTTGCCCTTTTCCCAATTCTGAAGGACAGGAGAAGGCAGTTTGCGGGGACGCTTTCGGGCGGCGAACAGCAGATGCTGGCCATCGGAAGGGGGCTGGTCTCTCAGCCCAAGATTCTGCTCCTGGATGAGCCTTCGTTGGGGCTTGCTCCCATTTTGGTGCTCGAAATCTTCCGGGTGATCAGGCAAATCCACGAAGAGGAAAAGGTCACGATCCTTCTTGTAGAACAGAACGCGCGCAAAGCCCTGGGGCTGGCCGACTACGGGTATATTTTAGAGACCGGGAAGATCGTGCTCCACGATGCGGCCGCGGCGTTGAAAGAGAGCGAACACGTCAAAGCGGCTTACCTGGGCGGAGGGCGGTTTCAAAGAGCAAGCCAGTGACCGGCGGCTGTGCGCAGCTAACTGCGAATCGTTAGCTGCACACAGCGGAAGCAAAGTCGAACTGGCGCCGCTCCAGAACAGATGGAAAGGCTTGGTTAAAATCATCGACATGCACAAATAATTCGAGTAGACTTCACATTGGGGCTTCTCCTGGAGTGGCGCGCGATTTGTGGTAAAACCAGGCTGGTCTGAGTTGAAGTCCTTATATCGTACTCAAGTTGGTTAAATAATCTGCCTTTAAAATAGAATCAAAAATAGGAGAAAAATATGAACGAGCGCAAGAAAGTTACCCTGCCATATTTGTTCAAAAAAGTCCAGAACGGCGAGCCGATTACCTGGCTGACCTGTTACGACTATCCTACCGCATATTTCCAGGATCGAGCGGGGCTCGATATGATCCTTGTCGGCGACAGTTTGGGGATGACCATGTTGGGTTATGATTCGACCCTGCCGGTTACGATGGACGATATGATCCGGCATTGCCAGGCAGTTCGTCGCGGCGCGCCGAATGTGCACCTGGTGGGGGATATGCCCTACATGAGCTACCAGCCGTCGGTTGAAACCGCAATCCGCAACGCCGGCCGGTTCATGGCCGAAGCCGGGTGCGACTCGATCAAGCTCGAGGGCGGGGTTGAAATGGCGGATCGAATTGCGGGCATCGTCAAAGCTGGCATCCCCGCCATCGGCCACCTCGGGCTCACCCCCCAATCGGTCAGTGCGCTGGGTGGTTTCAAAGTCCAGGGCAAAGGCGCGCTCCAGGCTAAGAAGATCATCGATTCGGCCAAGGCGCTGGAAGAGGCCGGCGCTTTCGCCATCCTGCTGGAAATGGTTCCCGACCGGGTTTGTAAGATCATCACCGAACGATCCGAAAACTGTATCATTATGAGCCTGGGTTCGGGCCCGGACGCTCATGGGCAGTTGTTGATCTACCATGACTGCTTCGGCCTGTACCCGAAGTTCAAGCCGCGCATGGCAAAAGTTTTTGGCGAAGCCGGAAAGGTCATCCAGGAAGGCCTCATCGAATACGTCAAGGAAGTTAGCGAGAAGACCTTCCCTCAACCAGAAAACTGGTTTGGAATGACCGACGAGGAATATAACGCGCTGGATGAATTGCTGGAAAAAGACAAACGCTAACATAGGCTCCAGCGATCGCCGCGCTGCTGGGGACGATGAAACGAACGATCGTCGCCCGTGATTTTTTCTAAAACCGATGCGATCCCCTGGATGCCTGAAGGAAACCCTCGGGCGCCCTCCAGGCATTCGCAAAGATCAACGCACACGGGGCTTCGATAGGGTATTAATCGAAGCCCCGTTTACTGCTCATAAGACTTGATTCCAGGTTCACGCCGGCTATCCCAACGCCACCATCTCGAAGACGTCTTTGATCAACTCGCCGCTCAGGATCAGTTCGGCGAGGCGGCTGGTGTCTGGGGCGAGCTCGCGGTCGTGCTCCAGGTATGTGACGTGGCGGCGCACGGCGGCGTGCACCCTGGATGTCCCCTGCCCCGGCGGGCCCATCCCGCCCGCAGCGCGCAAGTCCAGCGCCTGGGCCGCGGCCTGGAATTCGATCGCCACGACGTGACGCACGTTTTCCAGGATCTCGAGCGCGTGGCGGGCGGCGTTGGCGCCCATGCTGACGTGATCCTCCTGGTTCGCACAGGAAGGGATCGAGTCGACGCTGTCGGGGTGGGCGAGGGTCTTGTTATCCGAGACGAGCGCCGCAGCCGTGTACTGCGCCATCATCAGCCCGCCGTCCAGCCCGCTCGAGGGGACCAGCATGGCCGGCAGCCCGTGGCTCAGTTCAGGAGTCAGCAGGCGGAAGATACACCGCTCGGCGATGTCAGCCACTTCGGCCATGGCGATCCCCAGAAAGTCCAGCCACATCGCCGGGCCCTGGCCGTGAAAATTCCCCCCTGAGATGGAGCGCAAGTCACCGTCCGGCGAACCGGTCTCGAATATCAGCGGGTTGTCGGTAGCGGCATTGACCGCGGCGGCAAAGCGTTGGCGCAGGAAGGCCAGCGTGTCCAGCACGGGGCCAAGCACCTGCGGAATACAGCGCAGGCTGTAGGCATCCTGCACTTTGGAGGGCAGCGAATCGATGAGGTGGCTGCCGGCCGTGAGCAGGCGCAGGTTAGCGGCGATGCGCTGCTGACCGGGCTGGTTGTTGGCGGCATGCAGGGCAGGGTCGAGGGCCGCCGAAAGCCCCAGAAGCGCCTCCAGGCTCAACGCGGCCGCGGCCTGGCTGTGGCGCAGCAGGTTCTCAGCGTCGTAGACCGCCAGCGCCCCACAGGCGGCCATGAAATCCGTCCCGTTGGAGAGCGCCAAGCCTTCTTTGGCTCCCAGCACCAGCCGCTCGATCCCGGCGCGGCGCATGGCTTCAGCGCCCTCCAGCAGCTCGCCCTGGTAGTAAGCCATCCCGCTGTAGCCGCCGTCGCCTTCCTCAAGGTCGCGCGTCATCACCACCGCGATGTGAGCCAGCGGGGCCAGGTCGCCGCTGGCGCCGAGCGAGCCTTTCTCCGGCACCACTGGCGTGACGCCGGCGTTGAGCAGGTCGATCAGGGTCTGCGCCACGCGCGGGCGCACTCCTGAATGACCCTTGACCAGCATGTTGGCGCGGATCACCATCATCGCCCGCACGACGTCTTGCGCAAGGGCCCGCCCCACCCCGCTTATGCAGCCCAAGATCAGGTTGCGCGAGAGCTGGCGCGCCTGACTGGCGCTGATAATTTTGGTGGCCAGCGAGCCAAACCCGGTGTTCACGCCATAGATGATCTTCCCCGACTGACTGATCGACCGCTCCACCCAGTCGTGGCTGTGCTGCATCCTTTGACGCACATCTTCTCGCAGCGAGGCGACCGGCTCGCGGCTGCGAGCCACAGCGACGATTTGTTCGATGGTCAGATCACTGCCCGTGAGCTCGATCATAGATATATCTCCTTCTTGATGTTTGTGACGAGCTCGCGTTGAGCCGCCAACACGAGCGCTTTATCCCGGCGCTTTGATGATAACCCATAACGC
>JADYYC010000319.1 GCA_020853835.1 Anaerolineales bacterium | reverse complement strand
TGTTCCAGCGCCAGGTTGGCGTGGTACACGCTGTGGATGGGATCACTTTCAACATCAAGAGCGGCGAGACGTTTGGCCTGGTGGGCGAATCGGGCTGTGGGAAGTCAACCGCCGGGCGCACGATTTTACAGCTCTACCGCCCTACCTCAGGACATGTCTATTTCCGCGATGACGACCTGTCGAAATTAAAAGGCGAAGAACTGCGGCACATGCGCCAGCGCATGCAAATGATCTTTCAAGACCCGTATGCCAGCTTGAACCCGCGCATGACCATCCGCGAGATCGTCGGCGAACCTTTGCTGGTACACGATATCATGAAGTCCAAAGAGATCGAAGACCGGGTCAACCAGCTCCTCGACCTGGTGCGGCTCAACCCCGGCTTTTCTTCGCGCTATCCCCACGAGTTCTCCGGCGGACAGCGCCAGCGCATCGGAATTGCGCGCGCCCTGGCGCTCAACCCCGACTTTATCGTCTGCGACGAGCCGATCTCGGCCCTGGACGTTTCGATCCAGGCGCAGGTGATCAACCTGCTGGAAGAGCTGCAGGAGCAGTTCGGCCTGACCTATCTTTTTATCGCCCATGACCTTTCGATGGTCCGCCACATCAGCACCCGCGTGGCGGTGATGTATCTGGGCATCCTGGTTGAGATGGCCTCGCGCGATGAGCTTTATGAGCATCCGCTGCACCCCTATTCCCAGGCGCTGCTTTCAGCGGTGCCGGTGCCAGACCCGTTTGTTGAGGAAAAGCGCCAGCGGATTATCCTGGAAGGGGATGTGCCCAGCCCGGTTAACCCGCCTTCGGGTTGCCGTTTTCGCACGCGCTGCCCGCTGGCGGAGAAGATCTGCGCCGAACAGGTGCCCGAGTGGCGTGAGGTCGCCCCGAATCATTGGGTGGCCTGCCATTTGGTGTAGGCCGCAAGCGGCCCGGCTGGGCAGTCACTGACAAATAAGAGTCAGGTGGTAATGGAAGAATGAGAGGATCGTATTTGAAAGGAGGTGGTGTAATCGGAAAACATCGTTGTTGGAAATACGTCTTAAGTTGGTCAAGTGAATCACTCAATCCTAATAGAGGAGAAGAAACATGCGTAACAAACTTCTAGTTTTTGCCTCGCTGTTGATCATGGCGAGCATGGTGCTGGCGTCCTGCGCGCCGGCAGCCCCTCAGACTGTCGTAAAGACCGTTGAGGTCGTCACGACGGTTGAGGTTCCCGGTCCAGAGGGCGAGACGGTCATCGTGACCGCCACCCCCGAACCCGCCGCGCCGCCTCCGGAGATGAAGTCGGCCGACCCGACCACCTTCACCTACGCCACCTTTGGTGATCCTGAAACCCTCGATCCGGCGCTCAACTACGAGACCGCCGGCGGCGGCGTAGTCCAGCAGGTCTATGACAAACTGGTGGCTTACAACCGCGAAGACCCGAACACGTTCGTGCCTTCCCTGGCAAAGGAAGTCCCCACGGTTGAAAATGGCCTGCTGTCTGCAGACGGCCTGACCTACACCTTCAACATTCGCTCGGGCGTCAAGTTCCACGATGGAACCGAGATGACCCCCGAAGACGTGGCCTACTCCTTCCAGCGCGGCCTGCTGCAGGGCGGCACCTCCTCCCCGCAGTGGATGCTGACCGAGCCGTTCCTGGGCTCCGGTGTGGACGACATTGCCATGATCGTCAATGAAGAAGAACCTCCGTACGACGATCCGGCTGCCCTGGCAGCCCTGCCTGCTGATGTCCTGCAGGCTGCCTGCCAGAAGGTCGTGGACGCGATTGTGGCAGACAACGCCGCCGGCACCGTGACGATGCACCTGGCCATTCCGTGGGCGCCTTTCATCCCGACTATCGCCAACGGCTGGGGCTCGGTCATGTCCAAAGCCTGGGTCATCAGCAAGGGCGGCTGGGATGGCGACTGCGCCACCTGGCAGAATTTCTACGGCAAGACCTCGGCCGAGGTCAACGAGATGGGCCTGGGCACCGAAACGAACGGCACCGGCCCCTACAAACTGGATCACTGGACGCCCGGCGAAGAGTACGTCCTGACCGCTAACGAGGACTACTGGGTCACCGAGCCGTTGTTCGAGGGCGGCCCGACCGGCGCTCCGGCGATCAAGACCGTCGTCGTGAAGTCGATCTCCGAGTTCAGCACCCGCTTTGCGATGCTCGAGGCTGGCGACGCCGACAGCGTGATGGTTGGCTCCATGTCCGACTACCCGCAGATGGATACGCTGGTTGGCGAAGAATGCCAGAAGACCGTGAACGACTGCCAGGTCGTCGACCCGGCCAAGCCGCTGCGCGTGGTCAAAGGCCTGGAGAGCGTCAGCCGCACCGATATGTTCTTCGCCCTGGATCTGAACGCCGAGGGCGGCAACAACTTCATCGGCTCCGGCAAGCTGGATGGCAACGGTATTCCGGTGACCTTCTTCAGCGACCCGCACGTGCGCAAGGGCTTTGCCTACTGCTTCAACTACGACGTCTATCTGGATGACGTCTTCCTGGGCGAGGGCGTGCGCTCGAACAACGTGATGCTCCCCGGCATGATCGGCTACGAAGAAGACAGCCCGATCTACACCTACGACCCGGACAAATGCACCGAAGAGCTTCAGCTCTCCAAATGGAAGGCTGAAGGCGACAGCTTTGTGCCGGATGAGAACGGCGACATCTCGCTTTGGGATACGGGCTTCCGCTTCACCGCCGCCTACAACACCGGCAATACCGCCCGCCAGACCGCCGGCCAGATCCTGCAGACCGAGCTCAGCGCCGTCAACGACAAATTCGTCGTTGAGGTGACCGGTTTGCCGTGGCCGACCTTCCTGCAGAACCAGCGCGCCCGCAAGCTCCCCATCTTCTTCAGCGGCTGGCTGGAAGACATCCACGACCCGCACAACTGGGTTGTGCCTTACACCACCGGCACTTACGGTGGCCGCCAGGGCCTGCCCCAGGAGTTGAAAGATCAGTACAAGGAATACATCAACGCTGCGGTAGCAGTGTCCGACCCGGCCGCGCGCGCCGCGGAATACCACAAGTTCAACCAGTTGTGGTACGAGGAAGCTCACACCATCACGCTGTTCGTCCCGACCTCGCGCCACTACCAGCAGCGCTGGGTGCAGGGCTGGTTCTACAACCCGATCCTGTCCAGCGTCTTCACGTACTACAACCTGTCCAAACAGTAAGATTGGACTGAACACAGGGTATTAGCGTAATCCGTTATGGAGGCAGGCGTTCGCCTGCCTCCATAACCACCGCTCAACACGAAGGATCAAGAGCTGGTTGTGTTTTGCCCCCAGGCGTATGCAGTGAGTAAACGCCCAACCCGGTTTGGCGGTCGGGAAGGCCGCTTTCAGAGCGCAAACCCGGTTAGTCTTTTACTCTGGCGGGCGAGAACCTTACCTTATCCACGGCGCAGAATCGTCTTGAGAAAATTTGCCTTGCTCGATCGACCCGGTGTCAAAGACATGAAATTGGAGATATCGCGATGATCAATTACATTATCCGCAGATTACTGATCATGCCTCTCATCCTTTTTGGCGTCACCGCCCTGATCTTCGGGATGCTGTTTTTCTTGAGCCCGGAGGAGCGCTCGGCTCTTTACGTGCGCGATATTCCGCACAACGTGGCCCAGATGGATGCGATCATCAAACGCTACGGGCTGAACGACCCAATCTATGTCCAGTACTGGCACTGGCTGGTAGGTAAAAAGGACCCGATCAGCGGCAACGTTGTCGGCGGGATACTGCGCGGCGAGTTTGGCTACTCGCGCACCGCCTCCCAGCCCGTGGTCGATTTGATCCGGCGGCGCTTCCCCGCAACCGTCGAGCTGGCGCTTTACACCATCATCCCCATCATCACCATTGGCGTGTATCTGGGAATTATTGCCGCGGTCAACCACAACAAATTTATAGACCAGGCGGCGCGAGTGTTCGCCATTCTGGGACACTCGCTGCCGAGCTTCATTTTAGCGCTGCTGACGCTGATGATTTTTTACGCCAAGCTGGGCTGGTTTCCGCCCGGCCGCGTCTCGGATTGGGCCAGCGCGGTCATTCTCTCGTCGGCCTGGAAGCCTTATACCTATCTGATCACCGTCGATTCGCTGCTCAACGGACGGGTGGACATCTTCCTTGACGCCTTGCGCCACCTGTTCCTCCCGGTGATCGTACTCTCCACGATATCTTGGGCGACCTATCTGCGCATCACCCGCTCGTCGATGCTCGAGACGCTGCGCCAGGAATACGTCGTCACGGCGCGCGCCAAGGGGCTGAAGGAGAAGGACGTGATCAATGGACACGCCCGCCCGAACGCCCTTATCCCGGTAGCGACCATGGGCGGCCTTACCATGGCAGCTATGCTGGGAGGGGCGGTCTTAACTGAAACGGTGTTCAACTTCCCGGGGATCGGGCAGGCTGCCGGGGCGGCCGCCGCCCAACTCGACGTGATCACCGTGCTCTCACTCACCCTGTTATCGGGTTTGATCCTGATCCTGGCAAACCTGGTGGTAGATGTGATGTATGCCTTTCTCGATCCACGCGTGCGGTTGGATTGATCACCGGTTCACCCGTTTACTGTATGGAGGATGAGTTATGAGCACAGTCACACAGACCCCCTCACAACGAACGGCCCCGAAGACCAGCTACCTCGACGACCTGCCCGATCGTAAAATCGGCTGGCTGGAGCGTTTAATCGGCCCTGAGAACCACCGTATTCTTAAGGGTGTGATATCCAACCCGCTCTCGGTCATCGGTATCTCTTTGATCGCGTTTTTCATCATCGTTGCCCTGGCTGCGCCGCTGATCATTCCGAGCACCAATGCCCGCGAGCCTTTCATGACCCCACGCGATGGCTTTGGCCCGGTCCCCAAGCCGCCCGGCACCGAATGGCGCACCCGCCCGCCGGCTGAGCCGTTCTGGTTTCCTATCGTCGGCAAGACCGAGTGGACCCACCTCTTTGGCACGACCAGCGGTCAGTACGACCTGTTCTACGGCGTGGTGTGGGGCACGCGCACAGCCCTGAAGGTCGGTTTGATCGTCGAGACGTGCACGCTTATCATCGGCATCCTGATCGGGAGCCTGTCGGCTTTTTACGGCGGACATGTGGATAACGTACTGATGCGCATCACGGAGATCTTCCAGGCCTTTCCTTATTTGCTTGCAGCCCTGACGCTCTCTGCCATCCTGACGCCCGTGATCGGAAAGGGCATCTGGCCGCCGTTGATCGCCATGGTCACTTTTGGCTGGATGGGTTACGCCCGCATCATCCGCGGGGATATCCTTTCGGTGCGCGAGCGCGATTACATCATGGCCTCGCGCGTGATCGGCGTGAAAGACCAGCGCATCTTGTTAAAGCACGTGATCCCGAATGCCATCTATCCCACGCTGATCCTGGCCTCGATGAACATCGGCGCAGACGTGATCTCCTTTGCCGCGCTGAGCTTTCTGGGCATCGGAACCGAGATCGGCTATGCCGACTGGGGGCAGATGATCGCCTTCGCCCGCAACTGGATCCCCTCGCTCTCCACCTATTGGTGGATCGTGCTCTTCCCGGCGCTGGCTTTGATCTTCTTCACCCTGGGTTGGAACCTGGTCGGCGACGCCCTGCGGGATATCATGGACCCCCGGCTGCGGCGAGGGAGATAACCTCAAGGTGTGCCTGGGACGCGCTTCGGCAAAATTGTGGTAATCCTGAGATTTGGCAGCGCACGCGCTGCCAAATTTTAATCTTCGACATGCGTGTTACTCTTTGGTGGACGGCCCTGCTGGTTGGCCTGGCGGCGCTGGCGTTGATTATCGGCGGAGCGGATCTCGCCCAGGCCCAGACGGAACCGCCGCCGCCTGACATGCCGCCGCTGCCGCGCCGGCTGGACCCGCCCCCGACCGTTTATCCGCCCACCCAGGTCAGCCAGGGCTCTGGCGTGTATTACCTGGTTTGCATGGCCTGTCACGGCGACCAGGGGCAGGGCCTTACCGATGAGTGGCGCGGCGCCCTGGACCTGCCCGACCAGAACTGCTGGCAGTCGAAGTGCCACGCCGCAAACCACCCGCCGGGAGGTTTTGTCTTTCCAAAGATCGTCCCCGCGCTCGCCAGCCCAGGCATGCTGGCCCGTTTTGACACCGCGCTCGACCTGTACCTGTACATTAAGAATCAAATGCCCTTCCAGGCCCCGGGCAGCCTGAGCGACGAGGAGTACTGGCAGTTGACCGCGTTCCTCCTGGCCCTGAACCGCGTGGAGCCGGGACAGCCGGAACTAGACGCCGAAAACGCCGCGGGCATTGAGTTGCGCCAACTTGCCGTTGGCGGCGCCCCCGCGCAAGACAACCGGCCCCCGGACTGGCTGCCAGCATGGCTGCCAGCGCTCATCCTGCCGGCGCTCCTGGCGCTCGGGCTGATCCTATGGCTTGTTTTGAGGCACGGCGCTAAGGGCAAGAAAATCGGGTGATTCACCGCGAATCATGGTATATTTATTTATCGGTTTGAGCGTCAATGGTTCTCGTGTGAGATGAACACTCGGGATATGTCTATGGAAAACCTCAGCGATCCGGAGCTGATCAAATTCCTGCAGGAGGGCAGCCTGGATGCGTTGGGCAGCCTCTATGATCGTTACCGCCAGCTTGTTTTTCGCACCGCGTTGGCGATCACCGGCGATTACGAAGCCGCCAGCGACCTGCTGCAGGACGTGTTCTTGCGTCTTTTCCGCTTCTCGAACCGGATTGACCCGGGGCGCCCTTTGCAGCCCTGGCTTTATCGCATGACGACCAACCTTGCTTACACCTGGGTGAAGCGCGACCGGCGCTGGCTGAAGCCCTTCGAGTATTTTACGGAGTGGCTGGCCGGGCCGGGCAAGAACCTGCCTCACGAAGCGGTGGAGTACTGGGATGATTGGGACCGGCTTCAGAACGCGGTGGCGGCGCTGCCGCTCTCACAACGGATGGTGGTTGTGCTTTATTACCTGAACGACCTGTCCCTGCAGGAAATTGGCGACATTTTAGAAGTGCCGGTCGGGACGGTTAAATCCAGGCTGCATTATGGACGTGCGGCTTTGAAGAAAGAGTTGGGCAGAGGCGCGTTTGCTGAGAAAGAAAACCTGCCCGATTTAGGATTAGAAGGATCCTGAACGATGAGCCATGAAATGGACCGCTATATTGACCGCTGCCTGAAGAACTGGACGGCGAAATTTCAACCGCCTGCAGACGGTCGGGCGCGCCTGCTGGAGCGCGCGCTTGAACCTCCAGCGCCCGAACCGGCCCCGTTCTCGAGTTTTTTCGCGGCTTTTACAAACCGCTGGTCCTCGTCCGGCGAACACTATTATTCCCAACGGCAATGGCAGATCGTGCGTTCAGAGATCCACTCCATCAACTGGTCATTGGGCTTTGCCGTGCATCAAAAGCTGACCTATTGACCCCCACTTGATATGCAAAAAGCAGCGTTCTCCGTTGTCGGGTCGGTACTTACCTGCCTGTTCATCATAACCGCCTTGAGCGCCTGCAATTACAGGCCGGTCGTAAAACCAGAGGCAGCCAGCCAGACCGAGGCGCCGGAAGCCCCAACCCCGACCGGCGCTGAGCTTCCTGTCCCGGCCGAGCCGCGCGTCTTGACCGTTTGTTTAGGCCAGGAACCCGCCTCTCTGTTCCTCTATGGCGATTCATCTCAATCGGCGCGCGCTGTTCGCCAGGCGATTTACGATGGGCCGCTGGACATCCCTGCGTATGAACCGGTCCCGGTCATCCTCGAAACGCTTCCCACGCTCGCCGGCGGGGATGTGCGATTCGAACCCGTCACAGTCCAGCCGGGGCAGGGGCTGGTAGACAGCGCCGGGATGCAGGTCAGCCTGGCGGAGGGCGTCAGGTACTTTCCGGCGGGCTGCGCCGATGCCGGGTGCGCGGTCGTCTATAGCGGGCAGGAGCCTGTGCAGGTAGACCAGCAGGTGGTCCTGTTTCGCCTGCGGCCCGGCCTGACCTGGTCGGATGGGACGCGGCTGGGCGCCGATGATTCGGTGTATTCTTATGAGGTAGCTAAAGCCCTCTACCCGCGCGCCCGCCCCGACCTGATCGCCCGCACCTCTTCCTATCAAACCCTGGATGAGACGACGGTCGAATGGCGCGGCGCTCCCGGGTTTCGCTATTCGGGCTATCTGGCTGGTTTTTTTACCCCGCTGCCGCGCCATGCCTGGGGAGATATCCCCGCTCAAGACCTTCTGAGCGCCGAAGCTTCGACCCGCAAGCCGCTCGGATGGGGGGCTTACCAGATCGATGAATGGACGGCGGGCGACCACATAACGTTGAGCCGCAACCCGGCTTATTTCCGCCAGGGCGAGGGGTTGCCGCGCTTCGATACCCTGGTCTTCCGCTTTGTGGGCGGGTCCGAGCAGGCGCTGGACGCGCTGCAGGCTGGCGAGTGCGATCTGATCGACGAGTCGGTCCCAATTCAGGATTCGCTGTCTGGGTTTGAGGGGGCGCAACAGGAGGGCAAGCTCACGCTCTGGCGGCAGGCTGGCCCCGCCTGGGAGCACCTCGATTTTGGGATCGATTCGCTCAACCCTGCCAACCTGCCCATTTTTTCA
>JADYYC010000318.1 GCA_020853835.1 Anaerolineales bacterium | reverse complement strand
GCGCTGCGGGAGCCTCGGTGGCTGCCGGGGGCGGAGCAGTCGTCGGCTTTGCCGGCGCCGCCGGCGCGCACGCCGCAAGCGTCATGCTGGCGATGATCAGCAATGATAGAAAAACGAACAGCTTCTTAGTCATCCTCTTCTCCTTGGTATGATTTGTTGGTCATCTTGCTTTCCGAAAGACGGCTGTTATCTCAGTGTTGTAGCTCCTGTTATGTCTCCAGCCCGGATTAAAGCGCTGCAACTGCCAGATAAAAAATCATCTTCTCATTAGCACTCTCCATAGTCGATGTAAACATCCTACCCAGGTTGCTGTCCGATAAATTAACAACGCGCGTCCGCTACGCCGGCAGTCCTGTCACACGATGGACAGCCGCGCAGACAGAGAAATGGAATTAGATGGTATTTGGGGAGGCGGGAGATCACGCATTATCTGTCAGAAGAGGGGTTGCGTGAAATATTTTTTATATACTGAAATAATTTTATTAGAGGACATTAATAATGTCAAGTTAACAAATCTTAATAATTATTGCATTTGGTGAATTATTTTTCACAGGGTCGCCATATCCTGGTTACAAGACACCCCCCCTTGTAGGCTACTTAACGAGAATTCGTGTTAAAAGCCTCACCTCACTGCGAGTATTTCCACCGCGCCAGCGCTCTTCGCTCCAGAAAGACACCCTTGTGTCTCTGCGAGCCGCCGTTCTTCGGCGGCGTGGCAGTCTCCCGTTGTCATTAAGAGGGCGGTTTATGCCCGAAGCAGTCTCCAGAATGAGCCAGCAGGGAGATTGCTTCAGCCCAAAAAGCGGGCTTCGCAATGACTTTCTCTGCTATACCCGACTGACGTTACTTACTATCTCAAGGCATGAAATGTGGGGCGAGCCAGGAGATATCCCCGCATACGCTGCGATTTCTCCCTTTTTCGCACAACTAAACCATTAATAATATATAATAACCGGCGTAAGAAATTGTCAAATAAAACTCAAAAAACGCATCAGAGAGGAGGCAATATGTTAAGGGTAGGGATTTCGGGCTACCAGATCTGGTATCACTCCATTGTCTTTGCAGAAGAGTTGCAAAAATCCAGCAGGATGAAGGTCGTCAGTGTTTTTGACACCAATCCGAGGTTTGCCGAAAGACTTGGCGAGGCCGCTGGAGGGGCAAAGGTATTTACAGAGATCGATAAATTTATCGATTCGGGACTGGATATGGTCATTATGACCGGGCTTCCTTCGACGAAGCTCGCCGAGATCAAAAAGTACGCAGCCGCAAAAATCCACGTTCTTATCGACAAACCTGTAGCAACCACATCGGCTGATGCGCTGGAAATCGCGAATGTCTGCAACAAGGCGAACGTCAAGGCGATGGTGGGTTATAACTTGCACTCGGCACAGACCCTGCAAATAGCCCATAACATCTTGCGAGAGGGAAAACTTGGAAAGCCGGTGTATGCCTTTTTCGCTTATGACGGGCCAATGCTGCAAGAAACGGAATGGAGCACGAAACCGGGCTGGCTCATGGATCCGAAGGAAAATATGAGCTACTGGTTTATCCATGTAGATCACGGGATCGATGCGTTGATGTGGCTGTTGGACGCCAAATATACGGATGTCTTTGCGCAACTGGAAAACATGGTTCATCCGGAAATCACAGACAATACGGATTGGGGCGTCGGTCTATTTACCCTGGATAACGGCGTGAAAGCGATCTTGAAATGCGATGGAATAGCGCCGCCTCCTTTTGAGATATTAGATTTGAGAATAGTTTGTGAAGATGGCGCCCTGGTATGGCAATATTTCCCCGTTCCAAAACTCCATGTATCAGGAAACAAGCTGACCTGGGGTAAGGTATGGGAATATGTTTGCCAGGACGATTTAAGAAATGGTATGGCGAGGCTGGCGGATGAATTTGCTTCTTACATACTTGAAGACCAACCGGTGCCAAAATACCAGAGCGTAGAAATCGCCGGCTACAGGCTGCTGAAAACGGCAGAAGCAGCTCATAAGTCCAACGACGAGAAAAAGCTGGTCAAGATAAGTTATGAAGTTTGAGCCGGGGGTGAAATAAGCTCACCAGTTGTAGCATACATAAAAAGACAGCACGACGATTTTTTCGCACAAAATGCCGGGTACACACGTTTATCCGGCATTTTGTTTCCGCCGTTTATTCGCCCTGCCAGGGCGTTAGCTCCTTCCAGGCCGGTTTTGAAGTTGTTAACTTGACATTATTAAGTTCTTCTTATAAAATTATTTCAGTTAATAAAATATATTTCACGCAGCCCTTCGGCAAACAAATGATGCGCGGTCTCCCATTTATCCAATGGTCATTGGATTTCACCTCCCGCCAGCCGCGCTGGCAGTAACTTTGAGACTACGGGCAGTGGAGGGCAGTCCTGGAAACTGAGAGGGCATGATGGCAAGCGACTATGATGACGCGCGACTGATCAGCAGAGTGCTCTATCTCTATTACGTAGAAGAGCTGACTCAATCTCAGGTAGCACAGCAGCTAGGCCTGTCTACGCCAAAAGTGAACCGCCTGCTGCAGCAGGCTCGCCAACAGAAGATGGTCGAGATCACCATCCGGACGCCTTTCCAGCACCTCTTTGACCTGGAATATCGCTTACAAAATATATTTAACGTTGCCGAGGCGGTCGTGATCCCGCGTTTAGCGGACGACACCGCCACGATGATGCACACTTTGGGCCAAGCAGGGGCTAACTACCTGTTGGAGCACCTGCACGATGGCGACGTCATCGCCATCAGCGGCGGCACCACCGTGCATGCCGTGGTCGAAGCGGTGAATGCCCATCGTTCTTACGATGTCGATGTTGTGCCAATGGTGGGGGGGATCCAGGGGCGCTCGATCACCGGGGTGAATTACCTGGCGTCAAGGCTGGCCGAACGGCTGGGGGGGAGAGCATCTCAACTCTATTCACCTGCGTTTGTCGAAACCCCCGAACAACGCGAAGCGCTGCTTCAGATGGCCCCGATCAAAGAAATCCTGGATATGGCTCGCCGAGCCACGATTGCCTTGCTCGGGGTAGGGACCGTAGACCCGGACTCTTCGCGCTTCATCCTTTACACCGCGCTGTCCACCGAGGAGGTGCGGCAGATCGCGCAACTGCATTGCGGTGTAGGAGAAGCCAACGCCATCGTTTACGACATCGATGGAAAGCTTTGCGCTCCCGAATACGCCGCCCGGGTGGTGGGGTTGACTTTTGATGAATTGAAACAGATCCCCTTGCGCATCGGCGTCGCTGGCACAGCGGCCAAGTCGAAGGCGATCTATGGCGCTTTGCGGGGCAACCACCTGAGCTGCATCGTCACGGACGAGGAGGCGGCCATGGGCGTGATCGAGTATTCTCGTGTCCGCGGCAGCCCTACACCGCCGTCAGGGACAACCGATACAAAGCCAGACCAAACCCAAGAACTGCCTTTGAGCGTGTAAGGAGTAACGAGGAAGACCATGTGGAATTCGGGTATTGGGCCCGTAGGGATTTACGAAAAAGCGCTGCCAGCCGAACTTACCTGGGAGGAGCGTTTGAGCCAGGCGGCCAAAGCCGGATACGACTTTGTGGAGATGTCGATCGATGACAGCGATGAACGCCTGTCCCGCCTGGAGTGGACACCTTCCACCCGCCTGAGCCTGCGCCATGCGATCGAGAAAACCGGCATCCCGATCCTCACGATGGGGGTCAGCGGGCATCGCAAGTTTCCGCTCGGCAGCCGGTCAACCGAGGTGCGTGAAAGGGGGCTGGAAATCCTGCACGGGGCGATTGAGCTGGCTTATGACCTGGGCGTGAGGGTGATCCAATTGATGGGCTATGACGTTTTTTATGAGGCCAGCGATGCCCAAACCCAGGCGCGTTTCCTGGAGGGCCTGTTTCAGGGCGCGCGCTGGGCTGGCGCGGCGGGGGTGATGCTGGCCTTGGAAAATGTAGACGTCGATACTGTGGATTCGGTGGAGAAAGCCCTTCGCTTCGTCCGTGAAGTCAATTCGCCCTGGTTGAACGTTTATCCGGATATGGGCAACCTGGTCGCAGCCGGATACGATCCTTCCGAACAACTGAAGCTGGCGAAAGGCCGCCTGGTGGGAATTCATGTAAAAGACGCCCAACCGGGCGAGGTGCGCGGGGTGCAGTTCGAAAAAGGCATTGTCCCATTCGAAGATGTTTTCCGGACCCTGGCTGAGCTAGATTTTTCTGGACCGATGGTTGTAGAGATGTGGGCTCATCTGGATCGTAGTGGAGATCCTCTCCAGGCGGCGGCTGAAGCGCGCCAACTGGTTAACCGCCTGGTCCAATCGGTTGCTAACATATTACCTCGTGACGAAATAGAAAGGAATTGACCCGTTATGCCAGACTCCGACGTACTGGTCGGCCCACTCAACCAGGTGGGTGAGCTCCTTAAAACCCCCATTCTCGATTCATCCGTGTTGGTGAAACAACTCCCCCATGAGAAGCTGGTCTGGATGCTACAAAAGATGTGCGAGACCCGCTACTTCGAAGAAAAAGCCGAGGAGCTCTACACGCGTGGTCTCGTCCACGGAACTATGCACCTCTCGATTGGCATGGAGGCTTCACCGATTGGAAGTATTGCGGCCCTTAAGCCGGACGATGTTATCATCCACCACCACCGCGGGCATGGTCATACCATCGCCAAAGGTGCAGATATTGTGCTCATGATGGGCGAGTTCCTGGGCAAAGAACCGGGCTACTGCCGTGGGCGCGGGGGTTCTATGCACATTGCCGACGTATCCCACGGAAACATGGGCGCCACGGGGATTGTCGGAGGGGGCATCCCCATTGCTATGGGGATCGGCCTGGCGCTTCACCTGCGCAAATCTCCAAAGATTTTGCTGAGCTACTTTGGAGACGGCTCCACCAACGAAGGCGGCTTTCATGAGGCCATGAACATGGCTTCGGTTTGGAACCTGCCCATCGTCTTTATCTGTGACAACAACAAGTACGGCATGTCTATGGATTTCCGCCGCTCGATGAACATCGAGTACATATCCACCCGGGCCTCCTCCTACGGAATACCGGGCATCTCGCTTGATGGGAACGATGTCCTCGCCATCTACCAGGTCGTGCTGCAGGCGATCGAGCGCGCTCGCTCGGGTCAAGGCCCCTCTCTGATCGAAAACGTGACGTATCGTTGGCGGGGGCATTCGAAGAGCGATCGAAACCTCTACCGCACTCAGGATGAGATCGAAGACTGGATGAGGCGCTGTCCGATTAAGCGCTTCAAGCAACTGCTGCTTGATTCGCAGGTGATGAGTGAAGACGAAATCGAAGCGATCGACCAGGCCGCCAAACAGACGATCGACGACGCGGCCGAAAAGGCGATCCTGATGCCCGAGCCATCCCCCGAAAATATGGAAGACGAGGTGTATGCCCCATGAGTGAGGACAAAAAACGCGAGATTACTTACCTGGAAGCCGTGCGTGAAGCCATGGTCCAGGAAATGCGCCAGGATCCGGAAGTCTTTCTGATCGGCGAAGATATTGGGGTGTACGGCGGGGCTTTCGGCGTCAGCAAGGGCATGTTGGAGGAGTTTGGGCCCGAGCGCGTCCTCGAGACGCCCATCTCAGAGGAAGGGATCGCCGGTGCCGCAGTAGGAGCGGCCTTGATGGGCATGCGCCCTATCATGGAGATCATGTTTATGGACTTCGCCACCCTGGCGATGGATCAGCTTGTCAACCAGGCGGCAAAGATTCGTTTTATGTTGGGCGGCGCGGTCAGCGTTCCGATGGTGTGCCGGGCGCCGGCGGGCTCAGGCACTGGCGCGGCTGCACAGCATTCGCAGTGCCTGGAAGCCTGGTTCGTCCATACGCCGGGCATCAAAGTTGTTGCCCCTTCAAACGCCTATGACGCGAAGGGGCTTCTCGTCACTTCTATTCGAGATAATAACCCGGTCTTTTTTGTCGAACATAAGCTGCTTTATCGAACAAAAGGGCTTGTACCGGAGGAAATCTATACCATTCCCTTTGGCAAGGCGAAGGTCGTGCGCGAGGGGAGCGATCTGACCATATTGACCTATTCGATCATGGTGCCCAAAGCGCTGGAAGCAGCCAGCAAGCTGGCGGAAGAAGGGATCGAGGTCGAGGTGGTTGACCTGCGCAGCCTGAAACCGCTGGATACCGAAACGATCGTGAGGTCGGTATCCAAGACCGGGCGGGCGCTCATCGT
>JADYYC010000317.1 GCA_020853835.1 Anaerolineales bacterium | reverse complement strand
GTCGAAAAGAGCGCTCCGCCGGCTGCCAGTCAGGCGGTTGAGCTTGACGATCCGCTCACCTCTTATGAGCAGATCACCAACTACAACAACTATTACGAATTCACAACCGACAAGAAAGGGGTGGCGGAACTGGCGAAGAACTTCCGCTCATCGCCCTGGCAGATCGAGATCTATGGGCTGGTCAATCACCCTCAGACGCTTGGGATGGAAGATATCCTGACAAAATTCACCCAGCAGGAGCGCGTCTATCGCATGCGTTGTGTCGAAGCCTGGTCGATGGTAATCCCCTGGGTGGGCTTTCCACTGTCGCAGCTTCTCGAACTCGTCGAGCCGAAATCGGAAGCGAAATATGTGCGTTTCGAAACCCTCCTCGACCCTAAACAGATGCCGGGGCAGAAAAGCCCCCTTTTCCCCTGGCCTTACCAGGAAGGGCTGCGTCTCGATGAGGCGATGCACGACCTCACCATCCTGGCGACCGGCCTGTATGGTAAATCGCTGCTGGCGCAGAGCGGCGCGCCGGTGCGCCTGGTCGTCCCCTGGAAATATGGTTTCAAGAGCATCAAATCCATCGTAAAGATCGAGCTGGTGGCTGAACAGCCGGCGACATTGTGGTCTACTCTCGCTCCGAATGAATATGGCTTTTATGCGAATGTCAACCCCAAAGTCTCTCACCCGCGCTGGTCGCAGGAGAGCGAGCGCCGAATCGGCGAGAAGGGCGGACGGCCAACCCTGCTCTTCAACGGATACGAAAAACAAGTCGCCTACCTCTATAAGGGGATGGATCTACAGCAGTATTTCTGAGTTATCATGGTTTGTGAGATCAATCCGCCAGCTAACAACGGCCTTACACGCGCAGTGCCTACTGGATCTGCGTCCCGCATTCTGTCCTCCACAAAGAAAGGCGTTTACCTATGAAGGTGTCTGGAATCCTGCCGGTTATGATTTCAATTCTGGTCATCATAACGGTGGCTGTTGTTCAGAAACAGAGCAAATTGATTGCCGCGGTCACGGCAACCATGCCGGTGACCATCCCGCTGTCCTTGTGGATCGTCTATGCGGGCGCCGGCGGGAACCCCCTGGCGATGCAGGAGTTCACCCGCGGCATGTTGAACGGGATCATACCCACGGTGGCTTTTGTGGTCGCGATCTGGCTGGGAGCGCGGGTGGGGATGAAATTGACCGCGTTGATCATCCTGGGCTATGCGGCCTGGGCGGTTACGCTGGCCGGGTTGCTGCTGGCGCGCCGTTTTCTGAGCGGCTGAGCCGCCCCTTTGCCCGTTTTGTCCGGCAGGGTGTACAATCGGATGGCCCTGACCCGCAGAATTGGCAGGTAGAATATGGATGTCGCTGCCGGGGTAGAAAAGCCCCGGTTGGCACGACCTCGAGGTGAGAATGAAGATCATGCACATCGCGGGCGCGCGCCCGAACTTCATGAAGGTGGCGCCCGTCATGCAGGCGCTCGAAAACTGCGCCCAACCGGTCGAACAGCTCCTGGTTCATACGGGACAGCATTACGATTTCGAGATGTCGCAGGTGTTCTTTGAAGAGCTGGGAATGCGCGAGCCGGATGAATACCTGCAGGTCGGGTCGGGCAGCCACGCCGAACAGACCGGGAAAATCATGATGGCGTTCGAGCCGGTTCTTTTGCGTCACCAACCAGACTGGGTGGTGGTGGTGGGCGACGTCAACTCTACCCTGGCTTGCGCCCTGGTCTGCGCAAAGCTGGGCGTGCGGGTGGCGCACGTGGAAGCCGGGCTGCGCTCCGGCGACCGCGAGATGCCCGAGGAGATCAACCGGCTGCTGACCGACCAGATCGCCGATTTGCTGTTCACCCCCTCGAAAGACGGCGACGCCAACCTGCTCCGTGAGGGGATCGACCCGGCGAAGATTTATTTTGTCGGCAACGTGATGATCGATTCGCTGGTCAAGATGCTGCCCGCAGCCCTGAGGCGGCCCGTCCTGGCGGACCTTGGCGTTACTGAAGGAAGTTACGTCCTGGTGACCCTGCACCGCCCATCGAACGTGGACAGGCCCGAGGCGCTGGCTCACATCTTGAGCGCCCTGAGCGACCTGGCTCAGGAACAGCCGGTGCTTTTTCCTGTCCATCCTCGCACCCGCGCCCGAATGCGCGAGTTCTCACTCGAAGCCCCGGGCGTGCGCTTTTTGGAGCCGCTGGGGTACCTGGACTTCCTGGCTTTAACCCGGGGAGCGGGCGTTGTGCTGACCGATTCAGGCGGCATCCAGGAAGAAACCACCTTTCTGGGCGTTCCCTGCCTGACGCTGCGCGGAAACACCGAGCGGCCGGTGACGATCGAGATGGGCACCAACCGGCTGGTCGCCAGCGAGCGCGAGGCGATCCTGGAGGCTGTAGCTCAAGTCCGCCAGGTCAGGTTCGAAAACCACGGGATTCCACCGCTTTGGGATGGCAAAGCCGCGACGCGCATCGCTGAGATCCTTCTGCGCAACCCTTGCAAATGACCGGCGTCCCGCCCGCGGAGATATGCATTTATCGAGCAGGGTTTGGAATTGGTCGTGTTGGCCCATAAGCAGGTATAAAAAAAAGAAACGAGGTACTATGACTGTAGACGCAGAGATTTACGACTTTTTGATCCGCCACCTGAGTTCAGTCCTGAATAACGACCTGGAGACGTATCACGAGACAACGAGCGAAGACCTGACGCTCTACGAGTGGTGGGTCACGCCGCACCGCATGGACGGTTTGGCTTTTCACGACTTCATGATGAGCGAGCATGCCCGGATTGGCACCTCGTTCGGCGCGGAAGGGGAACAGGGCGCACAGGCAAGCCCGCCCGGAACCATCCGGTTTGACCTGGCGAACCTGCACATCCAGAAATACGCGGATACCGCCATCGCATCCTACACGTTTCTGTTGAGCAGCGGGACGGAGACCGGAGTGCAGGTCGCCGCGCACAACGAGAGCCGGGTGATGGTCAAACTGGATGGCCAGTGGAAAGTGGTCCACGTCCATAAATCGCCCGCCTGGCAGGCGCCGCACCTCGCGCATTAAAACGCCAGCGTGATGAGGCGGACGCCCATCACGGCCAACAGGATCAATACGATTGTCCGAAACCGCTGTGGGTCAAGGTAGCGATCCAGGCTGGTCCCGGCGAAGTATCCGAGGGCGAGGGCGGGCAGGACGTAAAGGAAATTACTCAAAACCGGCGGCGTGAGATTGCCCGCCAGGCCGTGGGTCGCAATCGCCAGGATATCGTTGAGCAGGAAGAACCCCTGTAAGTTCCCTTTGAACTCCTCCTGATCCCATCCGCGGCAGTGTGCGTAAATAATGACCGGCGGGCTGCTCGCGCTGAATGCGCCGCCCAGCAGGCCTGCTATAAACCCGGCCAAGTATGCCCAGCCGGGGTGTTCCAGGCGCGGCAGCTTGAAATTAAACAGCGCATACAGGGCATACCCGGTCATGATCATTCCCAGGATCGGGAGCAAGATTTTTTCATCGATGCTGCGCAGCGCCCAAACGCCCAGTGGGAGGCTGACGAATGAAGCGACAGTCACCCTCCATATCGATTTCAAGCGGAAGGCAGCCCGATAGCGAAGAAACAGGAAAAATTCAAGCGTGGTGGCGACCAGAATGGCCAGAGGCACGGCTGTGCGCACCCCGATGATATTTGGCAGCAGGGCCATGGACACCAACCCCGACCCGAAACCGGTCAGGCTCTGGGTAAAACCTGAAAAGAAGATGATGATGAGCAGCCAGAATATGGTGGACATGGCGGGCGGCAAACAGGTTGGATTATACTCTCTGAGGTTGAAATCAGTTACAATTGTGCATTATGCAGCCATTCGATCCAAAACGCTTGATTTTAATCCACGGCCTGGAAGGCAGCAGCCAAGGCGACAAAGCGGTCTTGCTGCGCGGCATCTTCCCCGGCATGCTCACGCCTGATTTTCCGGGCCCCCTGGATGAGCGCATGCGCCTCCTGCACAGTTACCTGGCTGAAGGAGAAGGGTGGACGCTGATAGGCTCCAGCCTGGGTGGTTTGATGGCGGCGCTGTTCACCACGCAATTTCCGCAGCGGGTGCGCAAACAGATCCTGCTCGCCCCGGCTTTATTCCTGCCCGAGTTTGCAGATCACCTGCCCGAACCGGTCGCTGTCCCCACCATCGTCATTCATGGAAAACAGGATACAGTTGTCCCGCTCGCGCCGACCCGAGCCCTGGCGGAAAAAGTGTTCCTCAACCTGGATTTTCGCGTCGTGGATGACGATCACCGCCTCTTCGATACGACCCAGAACCTGGACTGGAAGAAAATCGTCGATCTGTGAGCCGCGCTGGCGGCTGCTGCTCCGTCCAAGCTCTGGTTCGCAGAGCTATCCTCCCTGTTACTTCAAGACCGCGCCTCGCCCTGACGGTTGAACTGGGTCTCGTACAGGCTGGTGTAAATCCCGTTCAATTGCAGCAGCTCATGGTGCGCGCCGCGCTCGACGATCCTGCCGCGATCCATCACCAGGATTAGATCGGCCGCCAGGATGGTGCTCAAGCGGTGGGCTATGACGATGCTGGTCCGGCCAGCCATGATGTGTTTCAACGCCTCCTGGATGAGCAGTTCCGACTCGCTGTCCAGGTGGCTGGTCGCCTCATCGAGCACCAGGATCGCCGGGTTCTTCAGAATCACGCGCGCCAATGCCAGGCGCTGCTTCTCGCCCCCGCTCAGACGGTATCCGCGTTCGCCGACCACCGTATCGTACCCATCGGACAGTTCAGAGATAAAATCGTGGATGTTTGCGCTGCGACAGGCGGCTTCCAGCTCCAGTTGTGTCGCGTCCAGTTTCGCATAGAGCAGGTTCGTGCGAATGGTGTCGTGAAAGAGGTGGGTCTCCTGGGTGACCATGCCGATCTGGCTGGAAAGCGAATCGAGCGTGGCGTCCCGCAGGTCGTGCCCGTCGATGTAGATCCGTCCGTGGGACGGGTCGTACAGGCGGGGGATCAAGTAAGTAAGCGTTGTTTTGCCGGCTCCGCTCGGTCCCACCAGGGCAACAAGCTGCCCCGGATGTACCTTGAACGAAATATCCTCGAGCGCATTCAGGCGGGCCTGGCTGCGCGGCTCATCCGCCTCCTCTGCCTCGCTCCGCATTTCTTGAACGGGCTTTTCTGAGGACTTTCCATCGCCATTCACGCCTCCGGACTTGTCGCCGCGCGCCTGTTTCACTTCGCCTACCGCGCCGGAAAACACCGCCGTCACGCTGCTCATCGAGCCGTGTCTTTCGACCTGGCTCAGAAGCGGGAGGGTGTCGAGATCATAGCGGAAGGATACCTGGTCAAACTCGAGCTCCCCGCGCACCTCACGAAGCTCGAGCGCACCGGGTTTCTCCTCGATCTCGCGCGGCAGGTCGATCACTTCGAAGACCCGCTCAAAACTGACGATCGACGTGGCAAACTCCACCGGGGCGTTCGCCAGGCCCTGGAGGGAACTGTACAAGCTGGTCAGGTAGGCGCCAAAAGCTACGATCGTGCCGATGGTGAACACATCCTGGATCACCAGGTAGCCGCCAACCCCGTAAACCAGGGCGGTTCCCACCGCGCTGAGCAGCCCGATGATGACGAAGAAGAACGTGCCCAAGACGGCGCGGTTGATCCCAATCTCGCGCACGTTTGAGACACGGCCTTTAAAGCGTTCCGCCTCGAGGTCTGTCCGGCCAAACAGCTTTACGAGCAGCGCCCCGCCGATGTTGAGCGTTTCGTTCATCATAGCGTTCATCTGGGCGTTTGCGTCCATTGCCTGGCGTGCGATATCGCGCAGCCGGGCGCCCATCTTGCGCGCCGCCAGGATGAAGAGCGGCAGGATCAGCACGCTGATGACGGTCAGGCGCCATTCCAGCCCCAGCATCACGATGATGACGGCGGTGGCCTGAATGATGTTGGTAACGATGCCCACGATGGTGCTGCTGATGGCGTTCTGGGCTCCGACGACATCGTTGTTGAGGCGGCTCATTAACTCGCCGACGCGCGTGTTCGTAAAGAAGCGCAAGGACATGCGCTGCAGGCGGGCGAACAGTGCCACGCGCAGGTCGTATATCACACCCTCGCCGACAATCGCGTTCATGCGGCGCTGGAAGACGTTGATCAGCCCGCCCAGCGCGGGGATGACCAGCAAGCCGGATGCAAGCAGGACCAATTGCGGCAGGTTCTTCTGCGGTATGGTCTGGTCGATGAGCGTGCGCAAGATCAACGGGGTGATCAGCGTTAAACCGGTGCTTACCGTAATCGCCAGCAGCATGCCGAGAATGTGCCAGCGGTAAGGCCTGGAATAATTCAAAACCCGGCGCAGCAAAGCCCAGGTAACCTGGGGTTTTTCGTCAGAAGCGCTCAGATAACCCCACCAGCCGCCGCCATGAAATCCCATGAAAAATCTCCTTGTTAAACAGGCTATGGAGAGACAGGCTCCCCACGAACATTATAAATCGCTAACGGGGAAATCGGCCCTGGAAAAAGACGGGTTGGGTATAATGACGCTTTATGCGCGGAAAATCGATCCCCAGGGCGTTTGTGATCCTGCTGCTGTGCGCCAGCGCGGCTTGCCATGCCGCCGGAAAACCGCTCCCGCCGGCCCAAATGTCTACCTCCGATCATCCCAGCGAGACCAGCCCACCGGCGACGCCTTACCCGCCGGACGAAACCGCTACCCTGACGGAGGCTTATCCTGGACCGCCGCCCAGCGCAGCGTCTGCGGCGTCCACTGGTACGCTCCCCTCGCCTCAATTGGGCCCTGGGAAGGTGCCGGTCGAGCCGCTCTCGAGCGCGCAACCCGTGGTTTTTACATACGTCTGCCCCTGGCTTGAGTTTGCGGGCGATTTGCCGGTTTATTCTTATAAGATGATTGCCTCCTACCCCCATGACCCAAAGGCATACACACAAGGGCTGGTCTACCGGCAGGGCGTCATGTATGAGAGCACGGGGCTTTATGGCGCCTCATCTGTGCGGATCGTTGACCTTGAAACCGGGCAGGTCAAGTTATCGAGGGAACTACCCGAGACCTATTTTGCCGAGGGGTTGGCGCTGTCGGACGGACGGCTTTTTCAACTGACCTGGAAAGAGCAAACCGGCTTTATCTACAACCCCGAAAATCTGGAATCGACCGGCGATTTCGCCTACTCAACCGAGGGCTGGGGGTTGACGGAAGATGGACAGCGCCTGATCATGAGCGATGGGACGGAGCGCCTGTTCTGGCTCGACGCGCACGATCAGAGCGTGACCGCGAGCGTGCAGGTATCGAGCCAGGGCCGGCCGGTGACGCGGCTGAACGAGCTCGAGTACGTGAACGGGGAGGTTTGGGCCAACGTTTATCAGACCTCCTGCATCGCACGCATCGATCCGGGCAGCGGGCGGGTCACCGGCTGGATCGACATAAGCGGACTCTTGTCGCCGGAGGAGCTTGTCACGGCGGAAGTTCCAAACGGCATCGCCTACGACTCACTGCGCGGGCGCCTGTTTGTCACCGGGAAATTCTGGCCCAGGTTGTTCGAAATCGAGATCACGCCGGCTCACGCAAGCTCAAATTGAACGCGCGGCGATCCTGGCTTGCCCGCCTCCGGAAATTGAGCTGCAGCCCATCGGTTTCGCCATAACAATCCTTGGCTGACGCTGCGCCTGCCAGTTCCCAACCCTCGCCGTCCTTGAGTTGAATGTATCCTGTTGAAAAACGGCCTCTGATGAAATTCTTATCTCTCTTCGGTATAATCGGGGGAGTGAGGCTGCAAAGAATACCGTCCTGGTGGTGAGAAAATGGAAAAAATTCCAACGATCAAGTTGAACGCGGTCGCCTCTGGCCGCAGATTGGTGCTCGACCGTCTGGGCGTGCCAATTGTGCTGGCTTTTCTCTGGGTGGACACGCAATATCTGGCGGAGGAGATCGACCAGGCCGTGAGAGAGCGCTACCCTGAGGCTTCCCAGGTGCTGGTCGCAAACGTCGCCAGTTTGCGCGGCGTCCCCGGCATTTTCCGCGGCCTGGCAGAGGGCGAAATGAAGAAAGCCTACAAAGAGACTGCTGCGAAGCTCCCTGCGGGACGAGACCCAGCCGATTACGTCATCATCCTACCCGATTGGAAGAGCGAATGCGCCCGCGCCCTGGGCCTGCGCGACATCAGCTCGAAGCCCGCGGTAGCCGTCTTGGACGGCGCGGGAGGCATCGTTGGCGTGCACCAGGGCGAACCCGACACGCTGAGAGACGCCGCGTTGAGCCTGCTCGAAATGGCGGTCTCGGAGAAATCTTGACTTCTGATGCGTGATCTCAACGAAAAAATCTCGAACATATTAGACAGCCTGCCAAACAAGCCCGGCTGTTACTTGATGAAAGACGAGGCGGGGCGCGTCATCTACATCGGCAAGGCGGTTAACTTGCGCCAGCGCGTGCGCTCTTATTTTCATGCCAGCGCAAACCATGAACGGCGCATTCGCAAGCTGGTTTCACACATCCACGATATCGAGTGGATCGTTGTAGGGTCGGAGCTGGAAGCGCTGATCCTCGAGATGAATCTGATCAAGAAGCACCGCCCGCATTACAACGTGCGCTTGAAGGACGATAAGCGCTACCCCTACATCAAAGTCCATTGGGCAAACCCTTTTCCGACCGTGACTGTGACGCGCCAGATGGAGCAGGATGGCGCGCGTTATTACGGTCCGTACACCAGCGTCTGGGCGGTTCACCAGACGTTGGACTTGCTGAGGCGCATATTTCCATTCCTCACCTGCGACCGCGAGATCACCGGCAAGGACGAGCGTGCTTGTTTGTATTACGATATCAAGCTCTGCTCTGCCCCATGCATCGGCAAAATCGACCAGGCGAGCTACCGGCGGATGATCGGCGACCTGTGCCAGTTCCTGGAGGGGCGCACCGAGAACATCGTTTCGCGCCTGCGGGCGGAGATGGAGAAAGCCTCCGAAGAGATGCAGTATGAGCAGGCGGCTTCGCTGCGCGACCAGATCCGGGCGATCGAAGCGGTGGTCGAGCGTCAGAAGATCATCTCTAACG
>JADYYC010000316.1 GCA_020853835.1 Anaerolineales bacterium | reverse complement strand
GGCTCTTTTTGACAGCTCGGGAAAGCTGTGCATCAGCGTGGTGAACGGAAGCGCGGCCGCCCGCCTGGGCAGCCAGACCGGCGACGCAGTTGAGGTGACGCTTGGATAAGCCAGAAAACGCCTGGCTGGAAGTGGAGGGGCTGACCTTTCGCTATCACACACGCCAGGAACCCGCCATTCAAGACCTATCGTTTGATTTGCAGCCGGGGGAGGTGATGCTCCTAGCAGGCGCGAGCGGTTGCGGCAAGACGACCCTCATGCGCTGCATCAACGGCTTGATCCCCAAGATCTACCGGGGCAATCTGGAAGGTCAGGTGCGCGTGTTTGGAAAGCGCGTTAACGAGATGAGCATGGCCGAGCTCTCACAGTCGGTGGGGACCCTGCTGCAGGACCCCGAGCGCCAGATCGTGGGCAGTTATGTGCTGAATGAAGTGGCCTTCGGCCTGGAAAACCTGGGGCTGCCACGCGGCGAGATTTTAGAAAAAGTGGATCGAACGCTGGAGTACCTGGGCATCTCGTACCTGCGCGACCGGGAGGTCTTCAACATCTCTGGGGGCGAAAAACAAAAGATCGCCCTGGCCGGCATACTGGTGATGGAGCCGCGCATCCTGCTCTTGGACGAACCGCTCGCCAGCCTTGACCCGGCCTCGTCCCACGAGGCGCTGCAACTGTTCCGCCGCCTGGCCGACGACGGGATCTCGGTGCTGCTGGTGGAACACCGGGTCGACGAGGTGCTCGCGATCCAGCCCGAGCGCGTGCTTTATCTGGAACAGGGCAAACAGGTCTACTTCGGGGACGCGCAGGGCCTGCTGGACGTGGTCGATTACCGGCGCGTCAAGCTGCCAGCTAGAGCAGTGCTGCGGCGCGCCCGCGACGCCGAACCGCCGCCAGAACTTCAACCCGCGCTGCCGCCCCGTTCCGCACAGCCCCTGATCGACTTTCAAGGGGTCAGCTTTCGCTACCGGCCTGAACTGCCTGATGTACTGCACGAAGTCAATTTCCAGGTCCACCCCGGGGATGTGATCGCGGTGTTGGGAGCTAACGGGGCCGGCAAGACCACCCTGGTCAAACACGCGCTGGGGTTGTTGAAGCCGACCCGCGGCCAGGTGCTGCTCGAAGGCAAAGACACGCGCAAGCTGACCGTCGCTCAGGCGGCGCACACGCTCGGCTACGTGTTTCAGAGCCCGACACAGATGCTCTATGCGCCAACTGTCGAGGAGGAACTGGCCTTCGGGCCGCGCAACCTCTCACACCCCCCAGAGCAGATCCGGAAGGACGTGCGATGGGCTATCCAGACAGTGCACCTGGAGCCGGAGCTGAAGAGCCCGCCGCTGGCGCTTTCCTTTGGACAACAAAAACGGGTGAGCATCGCCGCGGTGCTGGCGATGCGCTCGCGCATCCTCATGATGGACGAACCGACGGCTGGCCAGGACTACTGGAACTATCGCAGCTTCATGGACGCGATCCTGCAGATGCCAGGGTTCGAGGCGATCCTGTTTATCACGCACGATGTGGACCTGGCGGTGATCTACGCCAACCGCATCCTGCTGGTTTCCAACGGCCGGGTGGCCGCCGACGGGCCGCCGCCTGAAGTGCTCCGGGACGATGAGCGGCTGCGAGCCTGCCGGGTGCTGCCAACCTCGCTGCTCGAGCTAAACCTGGAGCTTCTGCCACAAACCGGGCGCTTTCTGCGCGCCGAAGCGCTCGCTGAGTATGCAGGGTAACCCCTCTTGCCAGGCAGCCGCGCAAAGGAGGTGAAGCGGAACCAATAGATACCTGCGGTGTTATTGTGAAAAGAGCCAAGTCTGATGCATATTGAGGAGGATTAATTATGGAAAAGAAGTCTTTATGGTCATTTGGGACGCGCGAGGTGGTGTACGCCGCGATCGGCGCCGCGCTGTACGCGGTGCTCTCGGTAGCAACCAACTTCCTGCAGATCCCGGCGGCGGCAAACGTGTCGATCCGCCCCGCAGTGGCGATTCCGATGTTCTTTGGGCTGGCGTTTGGCCCCTGGGTTGGACTGATCAGCGGGCTGGTTGGAAATGTGATCAGCGACCTGGTCTCGGGTTACGGCTTCTGGCCCTGGTGGGACCTGGGCAACGGTTTGATGGGGTTCGTGCCCGGCTTGATCTACCTGCAGATGACCGATTTTCGGGCGCTGAGCGATATTATCAAGGCTGAAATCATGGTTGTGGTCGGCGCGGCGGTGGGCATGTTCGTGGCATCGATCAGCGAGATCTGGGTTTCGGGAGTCGACTTTGCCACCTCGATGGCAACCAATTTCTTCCCCTCATTCATTTCAAACGCCATCAATGGATTGATCCTCGTGCCAATCTTGATGGTCGCCTACGCGGCGGTGCGCGGGCGGTCGGGGCGTTGAGCTTTCTCGGGATCGATGAACTTGCAGCCGCGCCGGAGCGCGGCTGCAAGCACCGGTTGAACCATGATCGTAAGCTTTAATTACCGCCCCCGGAGCAGCCTGATAGAGCGCCTGGACCCGCGGGCGCGCTGGATCTTCTCCATCCTGGTGCTGTTTGCGATCACGATGTTCTGGGACGTGCGGTTCCTGCTGTTCTTCCTGGCGCTTACGCTGGGGCAGTACCTCCTGGCGCGGCTGACCTGGCGCGAGACGCGCCGGGCCTGGTACTTTGTGTTCTTCATCATGACCACGATGGTGGTGGTGAACACCCTGATCACGAGCAGCGGGACGATTGGAGCAGTGCTGAGGGGAACGCACACCGTGTTCTTCCACCAGTTCACCATGCCGGTCACCGGCTGGTCCTGGGAGATCAACCTGACCGTCGAGCGGCTGTGGTTTGCGGTTACCCAGGTGGTGCGCATCCTGTCGATTTCGGCGCTGTTCCTGGTGATCCCGTTCACGATGGACCCGCGCCAGTACGGCGCGACCTTTCGCGGCATGGGCATTCCAGACCGGCTGGCTTACACGCTCGACCTGGCGTTCCGCTTTGTCCCGACGCTAGGGCGTGATTTCCAGGTGACGCTCGACGCCCAGCGGGCGCGTGGCTATGAGGTGGAAAAAGTGGAAGGCGGGCTGCTGACGCAGATCCGCAAGATGGCGCCGCTGGTTGTGCCGGTGACAATGAACGCCATCCTGAGCGGCGAGGATTACGCCAACGCGATGGACCTGCGCTGTTTTGGCCTGCACAAGCGCACCTGGATCGAGCGGCTGGCCTACCACTGGCCCGATTATCTATGGATTGGCTTTGGGGCGCTGCTGCTGCTCGGGTCGATTGCCCTCTCCCTGCTGGGGTACGGGAAATTCTGGGTGCCGCAAATCCTGCTGCAATAACGCCTGCATTTTCCCCCGCAATATTCTATTAATTGGGTCAGGGCCCTCCCCCCGCGTCGATCTGTCGAGATGAGATCGCCTCGATTTTATCTATGAGGCTGGCGAGCGGCAGATCGGTGAGCGAATCCAGGGCCAGGTCGGCCAGGCCGGTATCGGTGCGGCGGGTGAGTTCGTTGGGGATGACGACGACGTACATCCCGGCGTCTTTGGCGGCGATGACCCCGTTGCGCGAATCTTCAAGGGCGATCGCAGACTGAGGAGGTACGTCCAGGCACTCGAGCGCCAGGCGATAAAGGGTGGGGTCGGGCTTGGTGTACCGGACATCGTCGCTGGTGCGCACGCACGAGAAGTAATGGCGCAGCCCCAGGCGCTCGATATGGCCTTCGACCCAGGCGCGGGACGAGCTGGAAGCCACGCCGAGCTTAAGCCCCAGCCCCTGCGCCTCCTCCAGGTAATCCGCCACCCCCGGAAGGGGCGGCTGGCTGTAGATCAGCTCGAGCTCACGCGCGCGCCGGCGGGCCAGGTCGGGCCCGAGGTCCTTGCCGTTTCCGATCAGGCAGGTCAGCTCCGCAACCGGGTCGAAAGGTTCTTCAGAAGTCCCGAGGTTGAGGGCCCATTTTTCGAACGGGAAATCAAAACCGTGCTCGCGGTACAGCTCCTGCCACGAGGTAAAAATCGGCATCTCGGTCTCCAGGATGAGACCGTCGAAGTCAAAAATCAGGGCTTCGATCATAAGTTTCTCACTTTTTTTCACTCCAGTTCAGCCAGCGCGTCCTGCTCCAGCGAATCCAGGATTTCGACAAGCCGGGGGTGCTCCAGGGCGCGCCGGGCAGAGGCGAGAAATTCAGCCATGCCGGAGGCGCCTTCCAACTGGTAAACGCCCGCCTGCAAGCCCATCTCGAGCCGGTCGATCTGGCGCACAAAGCGCGCCTCGGGCGTCTCGCCAGCCTCGAACTCTTCCCAGATTCCGATAAAGCTCTCCCCGCCGGGGATCTTGTCGACCACCGCGCGGAACGACTCCGCCTCAAGGCGGTGTTTTTCAGCCGGTTCCATCCCGTCTGTAGGGACGATATCCCCGGCGTAGATCTCACCCAGCTCGTGCAGCAAGACCATTTGAAGGATTTTGCCCAGGTCAAGCTGTGGGAAATAGGCTCCCGCGACCCACAACGCCAGCACGCCCGCCGCAAAGGTATGGTCGGCGACCGTTTCGCAGCGCGCCTCGTTCAGGCCGCGCAACAGCCAGCCCTGGCGATAGAGGCGCTTGAGCTGGCTGAGCTCGAAATAGGCTGCGACAATCGGATGGACGGACCTGCCCGCGAGCAAACCGGCCGGGTTTTCGCTTTTCACTCTCATTGTACCAGACTCCGTCAACCTAACCTGGCGAGGATTTCGATCAAAAGCTGGGCGAGCAGGATTTTAAAGATCAATGCGACCGGGTAAACGCTGGCGTATGAGAGGGTTGGCAGATCGCTTTGGGTTTGGTCATTCACCGCGCCCAGGCCGGGCGGATTGGTCATGCTGGCGCTCAACGCCCCCATCGTGGCGAGCAGGTTCATGCGATAGATGCGATGCATCAGGAACAAACCGGCCGCGACGGAGGCCGTGGTCACCAGCGCCCCTCCGACCAGCAGGCTGAGGCCATGCTGGCGCAGGATATTGACGAAGTCAGCGCCCGCATTGACGCCCGCGCCAGCCAGAAATAACATCAGCCCCAGCTCGCGCGAAAGGTTCTTGGCAGCCGCCGGGACGTAAAGGCGCAGCGGGCCCAGCCCGCCAAAATGACCCACCACCAGGCTGACGATGAACGCCCCACCCGTCGCCCCGAGGCGCAGCTCAAGCCCGTTCGGCAGGGTGATCGGGATCGAGCCAAGCAAAATCCCCAGCAACAACCCGACCAGGAAGGGCAGCATATTGGTCTCCTCCGCCCGGTGCGGCTGGCCGTGCACCAACTCGACAAACCGCTCCACCGCCCGGCGGTCGCCCACCACGCGGATGTTGTCCCCCATCTCGAGCGTGACGTTCCCCGACGGGGTAAGCTCGACCCCCTGGCGGCGGATGCGCGTGATCACCACGGTGAACTGCTCCCAGAGGCGCATTTCGCCCAGTTTTTTACCCGTGAGCGATTCTTCGATCACCTCGACGTCCACGCTGAGCACGTCCGCGTTGACATCCATGCGCTCGTGGGTCTGCTCGCCCAACAGCAGGCGCATTTTCTCCAGCTCGTCTGGCAGGCCGACGACCATCACAACATCGTTCAAATGGAGGCGGTGGTCGGGGGTGGCAGCGAAGACCTGTTCGCCGTGCCGGATGCGCGAAATATTGGCCTGAAACATGCGCTGCGGGTTGATCTCGCGCACCATCTTGCCGTCGACGTTTGGATTGGTGATGCGGAACTGGAGGGCTTGAAGCGCAGGGGTCTCGCTCGCTTTTTCCTGCTCCCATTGCTGCTCTTCGCTGGCGATATCCCGTTTGAAGAGCCGGGGCATGAACTGGATGAGCAGCACCAGCCCGATCATGCTGAACGGATACGCGATTCCATAGCCGACAGAAATGGTGCCGCTCGACCCGGGCGCCAGGCGCGCCGCCGCGTCAATAGCGGCTGCCAGGGCGGGGGTGCAGGTCAATGCCCCGGTAAAAAGCCCAGCCGCAAGGTCATAAGAGAGCCCCAGCCAGCGTTGGACGGCGAGGGTTGCCAGCGCGCCAGTACCCCCGATCACAAGCGCGATCAAGGCGAAACGGATACCGTGGTGGCGAAAGGTGCGGAAAAAACGCGGCCCCGCCTGCAAGCCCACCGCGTAAACGAAGAGCAACAGGCCCAGATCCATGACCGGTTTTGGCACGGTCAGCCCGAAATGGCCGAAAATCAGGGCGACAAAGAGGATGCCAGCCGCGCCAAGCGACACGCCGCGCACCGTCACCCTGCCAAGCCCGACGCCGATCGCCAGGATGGCAAATAACACCAACATTTCCTGCGTCAGAAGTGCGCTCAAACAAACCCTCCAGGGAGATCGGGCCTTTTTCCGATCGCGGCCCATCGCCAGGCTGGGGCGCAAGCCCCTATTCAGCGATCGAAATAGATGTTCTTACCGCTCACCGAAAGCGGGATGCCCATCACGAAATGCCAGTCCACCAGCCCCATCTCGCGCGCCGCCACACCGATGCGGTACATGATGCGGTTGTCGACGTTGAACAGGCTGGCGGTCTTGACAGCCGATCCGAGGGCGATCCCCAGGTCCAGAAGGCGGAAGGCGCACATCGGACCGATAAACTCACCCTGGTAAGGAAGTTGGTCAAGCAGCTCGTCACAGGTGGGATAGCCGCAGGCGCCGCAGTTCAAACCCAGCGTGTTGGGCTCTTCGAGGCCGATGAGCACAACCGCCTGCGAGCCAGCCACGTTTCGGGCGTCGCGGTCAAAATTGGCCTTACGGGAGCGCTCACCATAAGCGATCATCGCTCTGGCCAGGTCCTGGACAGGCGGACCTTGCAGGATTTTAACGACTACATAGTTCTCGCCCTTAGACTTGGGGGCAGTCACCGCGGCCAGGCCCATCATTTCTGCCACCTGGCTGACGCCGCTTAGAACCCAATCGTTGTCTTCCGTCATATGCATCCTCGTAAACAGGC
>JADYYC010000315.1 GCA_020853835.1 Anaerolineales bacterium | reverse complement strand
TCAATTATCGTGCGCTAGATTTTGTGTTATGGTCATGGTAAAATCAACACCTGATCATTTTAGCCAAGGGCCAATAACTGCTGGCACGAGCTTTTTTACTGTACGGGGTAACGCGTGGTTTCGTCTTTGCCAAATCGCCATCCGCTGTCTGTTCAACAGTTATGGAAATTAAACGGCGCAGGCTTGCGCCGGTTAATCGAGCTAATCCCACAATCATGAAGAGGTGAATATGAATATCTTAGGAATGGCCCGCCATGGGTTGAACGACTTTGAGCAACTCGCCGTGATATTCGTGTTGGTGACGGCGGTTATCAGCCTGGTCTACGCCTGGTATCTAAAAGGGCTGGTGCTCAAGAAGGACAAAGGCACGCAAAAGATGCAGGATGTGTGGAACGCGATCCGCATCGGGGCGGACAGCTACCTGAGCCGCCAGCTGCGCACCATCCTGCCGGTGGTGGGGCTGTTGACGCTGGCGCTGTTTCTGAGCGTCTACATCGTGCCGCCCAGCCGCGAAGCCCTGGAGGAGTTCCCGGTCAATACACAGATCATCGTCGCGGTCGGGCGCACCATTGCGTTTGTCATGGGGGCCACGTTCTCGCTCCTGGTGGGGCAGCTTGGGATGCGCATGGCGATCCAGGCCAATGTGCGCGCCGCTTCAGCTTCACGCCGCTCGTTCAACGAAGCGCTTTCGATCGCCTATTACTCTGGCACGGTGACGGGCATGCTGACGGACGGGCTGGGGTTGATGGGTGGCACGATCATCTTCGTGATTTTCGGGCGCGCCGCGCCGGACGCGCTGCTCGGCTTTGGCTTTGGCGGGACGCTGATCGCCCTCTTTATGCGCGTGGGCGGCGGTATTTACACCAAGGCGGCGGACGTAGGGGCAGACCTGGTCGGCAAAGTGGAGAAAGATATCCCTGAGGACGACCCGCGCAACGCCGCCGTGATCGCCGACCTGGTGGGCGACAACGTGGGCGACTGCGCCGGGATGGCCGCGGATATCTTCGAGAGCTACGAGGTCACGATCGTCTCGGCCCTGATCCTGGGCATCGCGCTGGTCGAAATCGACCCATCTCACAGCCTGAAATGGATCGTCTACCCGCTCATCATCCGCGGCATCGGGGTGATCAGTTCGATCATCGGGACGTTTACGGTGCCGATTTGGGAAAGTTTTCCGCTCAAGTTTCTGCGGGCGCATGACGCCGAAGAAGCCATGTTCCGCTCGTATGAAGTTTCGAGCATCAACACCGTCATCCTGGCCTTTGTCGTGGCGCTTCTGTATGCCCACGACTGGCGCCTGGCGATGCTGACGCTGATCGGCGTGGGCCTGGCGGTGGCTTTCAACCCGCTCACCTCATACTTCACCTCCGCGACCAAACCTCCCGTGCGTGAAATCGTCGACGCGACGGATACGGGGCCCGCCACCACCATCCTGTCGGGGCTGGCGGTGGGAATGGAATCGAGCGTGTGGGCGCTGCTCGTCATTGCGGTCACTTTTGTGTTCAGCGTGCTGCTCTATCAGGGCGACGGGGCGCTGTACGTGCTCTATGCGGTGGCGCTGGTCGGCATCGGTATGCTCAGCCACACCGGAAATAACGTCGCCATGGATTCCTATGGGCCGATCTCTGACAACGCCAACGGGATCGGCGAGATGGCCTGGCAGGGGATGGACGACGAGAATACCCTCAAGGCGCGCCAGATCATGGCCGACCTGGACGCGGTGGGGAACACCACCAAGGCGATCACCAAGGGCATCGCCATCGCCTCGGCGGTCATCGCCGCGGTGAGCCTGTTTGCCTCGTATATCACCGATGTGAGCCGGGTGCAGTCTTCCCTGGGCATCCCCATGCTCGAATCGATCCGAGTCTCGAACACCTCGGTGTTCATCGGCTTGCTGCTCGGCGGGGCGCTGCCCTGGCTGTTCAGCTCGCTTTCGATCCGGGCGGTGAGCCGGGCGGCGGGCGAGATCGTGCTGGAAGTGCGCCGCCAGTTCCGCATCCCCGGCGTGATGGAAGGGACGGTGACGCCCGATTACGCCCGGGTGGTCAACATCTCGACCTCCTCGGCGCAGAAGGAATTGATCCCGCTGGCGACGATCGCGGTGCTGATGCCGATCGCGGTGGGCATGATCTTAGGGGTGGAAGCGCTGGGCGGCTTCCTGGCCGGCGTGATCCTGAGCGGACAGCTCCTGGCGGTGTTCATGGCGAACGCCGGCGGCGCCTGGGATAACGCCAAGAAAGCCATCGAGGACGAGCCGCGCGACCTGGTCAAGAACACCGGTAAGGGCTCTGAGCGTCATAAAGCCGGCGTGGTGGGCGACACGGTGGGCGACCCGCTCAAGGACACCGCCGGGCCGGCGCTCAACCCGATGATCAAGGTGGTCAACCTGATTTCGCTCCTGTTTGCGCCGATCCTGGTCGCCCATGCCAACCTGGGTGTGATCGGCTGGATCGTGGTGCTGGCGCTGGTGGCTGCGATCGGTTACAGCATCGTGGTGAGCAAAAAGCACGCTCCCAAGCTGCAGCCGGCCGAGACATCGGGCGGCGATTGAGCTTTCGTTATGCGCGCGGCCGGTGGATGGGCTGCCGGCTTTTCTTAGGTTGATTTCTGGCTCAGACTTCGGAAGTCTCGCAGACTTCCGAAGTCTGAACGAGGCGCTCTCTCGGCGGCGCCCTACGGGTCCAGGCGGGCGAATAATCGGATCAGGGCTGCGCCGAAGTGCGTGGGAACTGGACGGCGCGCCTGGTTATCGCACGACTCCCCCTCCCAAAAAATGCGCAAGATTCGGGTGGCAATCCCGTCCCGGCTTTTATAAAATGGGATTGCAGCTTGAAATGGAGGTAGATCATGATTGCGAATACTTACGAAAAACGTCAGCATCTGGCCGAGGACTACCAGGTCGTAGAGCGGGCGCTGGCCTATCTCGAACAGCGCCACACCGAGCAGCCTCCGCTCGAAGAGATCGCGGCTGAGGTCGGGCTGAGCGAGTACCATTTTCAGCGCCTGTTTACGCGCTGGGTGGGCATCAGCCCGAAGCGCTTCCTGCAATTCCTGACCAAAGAGCACGCCGGCGCGCTGCTGGACCGTTCCGCCTCGCTGCTCGAGGCGGCGTATCAGAGCGGGCTTTCGGGGCCGGGGAGGCTGCACGACCTGTTCGTCAGCCTGGAGGCGGTCACCCCGGGCGAGTACAAACAGCACGGCGCCGGGCTGGAGATCCGCTACGGCTTTCAGCCCAGCCCGTTTGGCGAGTGCCTGATCGCCTTTACCGGCCGCGGCGTCTGCGGCCTGGCCTTTGTCGCCGCCGGAGATCGGGATGAGCCGCTCAGCGACCTGCGCCGGCGCTGGTGCCGGGCCAGGTTGACAGAGGACAACCGGCGTGCAGCCGGGCTGGCGGATTTGATCTTCGCGGGGCGCGGGCGGAGCGCAGATGAGCCGCTGAGCCTGCTGCTCAACGGCACCAATTTCCAGATCAAGGTCTGGGAGGCGCTGCTGCGCATCCCGCCCGGAAACCTGACCACCTATGAGGAGGTCGCCGCCTATATCGGCCAGCCAAAAGCCGCCCGGGCGGTCGGCAACGCGGTGGGGGCCAACCCGATCGCGTTTATCATCCCCTGCCACCGCGTCATCCGCAAGATGGGCCTGGTCGGCGGTTACCGCTGGGGGACGGCGCGCAAGCGAGCGCTTCTGGGCTGGGAGATGGCGCAATATGCGCAGGAAAGCCTGGCTGAGCCGGCTGGAAGCGGGGCGTTTGTATGAAACTCAAGGCCTGGCTGCCCCTGATCGCCGTCTACATCATCTGGGGCTCGACCTACCTGGCAATCCGCTTTGCGGTCGAGACGATCCCGCCTTTCTTGATGGCGGCAACCCGCATGTTAACCGCTGGGACCATCCTGTTCACCGTGCTGAGGGCGACGGGCGCGCCCAGGCCGACCCTGGCGCAGTGGAAGGCTGCCGGGGTCGTCGGACTGTTTCTGCTCACGGGCAGCAACGGGCTGGTGGGTTGGGCGGAACAGCGCGTTGTCTCGAACGTCGCGGCGCTCATCATCGGGGCCACGCCGCTCTGGATCGTGCTCATCGATGCGCTGCGACCGGGCGGGGAGCGGCCTTCGTTCCAGGTCGCCCTGGGCGTGCTGATCGGCTTTGCAGGCGTGATTATCCTGATCAACCCGTTTAACTCTGGGGACTCCCCCGACCGTGTGGATTTGATCGGCGCGGCTGCCTTGCTCATGGCCTCCCTGCTCTGGGCGACCGGCTCGATTTATGGGCGTGAGCACCACCGCGAGATGCCCGCCCACCCGCTCATGGCAGCCGGGATGCAGATGCTCGTCGGCGGGAGCGGTTTGCTTATCGTCGGGACGCTGTCCGGCGAATGGGGGCGGTTGAACCTGGCGGCTATCACCCGTGAATCGGGGCTGGCGCTGGCCTATTTGATCGTGTTTGGCTCGATCGTCGCCTATGCGTCGTATTCATGGCTGCTGGGCAACGCCCCAACCCCGCTGGTGGCGACCTATGCCTATGTCAACCCGCTCGTGGCGGTGCTGCTGGGCCGCCTGCTGGCAAACGAACCGATCAGCCCACGGTTTCTGTTTTCGGCGGCGTTCATCATCGGGGCGGTGGTCCTGATCAACACCGTCCGCTTTGTGCAGGCTTCTAACCGGCGGCGCGCCGTCAGGTTGAGCGCTCAGGGGGCTGAGACTGATTGCGAGTAAATTTGCTGGATCTTGCCGCGCTGCCAGGCTTTTGTGAACGCCGCGACCACTTCAGGGTCGTACCTTGCGCGCGATAAACGCAGGATCTCTTCGTAGGCTTCTTCCAATGTGAACAGGGGCGCGTAAACTCGTTCGGAAACCATCGCGTCGAACGAGTCGACCACCGCCAGGATGCGCGCACCGGCCGGGATGGTCAGTTCGGACAGCCCGTCGGGGTAGCCGCTGCCGTCCCAGGCTTCGTGGTGGTAGCGGATGATGGGGGATGTTTCGGACAGGAAGGGGATGCCGCGCACCATCTCGGCGCCGACCACCGGGTGCTGGCGGATCAGTCCCCACTCGACTTCGTTGAGCGGGCCGGGCTTGAGCAGCGTCTCGTCCGGGACGTGCAGCTTGCCGATGTCGTGCAGGATCGCGCCAAAGCGAAGCTGGTTGATGGCGCGCTCGTTCCACCTCAGCTCCTCCGCCAGCCAAAGCGCCATTTCGGTCATGTGGGCGATATGACCCTGCACCACCGCGCCGCGGGCTTCGATCGCCCCGGCCAGGATGGTGAGGCTGGTCTGGTAGGCCTGTTGGAGCTGGGCGATCCGCACCTGCGAGTAGCGGTTGAGGCGCGAGCGGATGACCGTGATCAACTCGTCGCGCGTTACAGGTTTGGCGAGGTAGTCGTCCGCGCCGAGCTGCCGCCCGATCAGGTGATCTGCCGGGTCGGTGCGGGCGGTGAGGAAGATGAACGGGACGGACACCATATCGCGGCGGGCGCGCACCACGCTGTACAGGTCAAACCCGTCCATTTCGGGCATCATCACGTCCGAGAGGATCAATTCGGGCGTGTGGTGCTGCAGCAGCGCGATCGCTTCCTTGCCGTCCGCCGCTTCGATCACGCGGTAGCCCTCCAGGCCGAGCATCTCGCAGATGCCTTCACGCAGCGAGTCGTTGTCTTCAACAACCAGGATCGTCTCGTTGTTCATGGTCAGGAGGATATTATAAACTGGAAATGGACGGCAGCCCTCCCGCCGGGGCTGCGGCGCGGACGCCATTGAGGATCGCCTGGCTGACCGCCTCGGCTGCCAGCGCCCCGACGAGGTTCACGTCGGCTTTGACTTCGCCTGTCGCCAGCCCGAACAGCGTATCGCCGTCGAGCATGGTGTGGGCCGGGCGGATCGCCCGCGCCAGCCCATCGTGCGCCATCTGGGCGACCTTGTTGATCTCCTCCTTGCTGAGGTTGGCGTTGGTCGCCACTACTCCGATCACGGTGTTGCTCGGCTGTCCCGGTCCCTGACGCCCCGCAAAGGCGAAGGACTTCATCAATTCGAGCGTGTCGGCAAAGGGCGTCGCGGGGCGCGGCTCGCCCTTGCCGGGGCTGAACAGCCGCGCCCCGGCGACGATGCGCCCCGTGCTCGGGTCGATCACATCGCCGAGGGCGTTGACCGCCACGACCGCTCCCACGATGAGCGGCTCGACCACGATGCTGGCGCTCCCGATGCCGCTTTTCGTTGCCTGGGTTGGGCCGAGGATCTTCCCCACCGTGGCGCCGGCGCCGGCGCCGGCGTTTCCCTGAGCCATCTTTTCGGCTGAAGCGTTCAGACAGGCCTGATAGCCCATGGCGGCGTCGGGACGCACGTCCGAGCGCCCCACCGCAAGGTCGAACAGGATCGCCGCCGGGACGATGGGCACTTTGGCGACGCCCACGTCAAAGCCGACGCCGCGCTCCTCCAGGTAGCGCACCACCCCCGTAGCCGCGTCCAGCCCAAAGGCCGAGCCGCCCGCAAGCACCACCGCGTGGGCCTTCTGCACCAGGTGCATCGGAGACATGCTGTCCACCTCGCGCGTGCCGGGGGCGCCGCCGCGCTGGTCCACGCCGCCCATTGCCCCCGCCTCGCACAGGATCACCGTGCAGCCGGTGAGCGCCTCTTCATCCGAGGCATGTCCCACCCGGATGCCGGGCACGTCGGTGATACAGTTCTTGAAGGCGGTCATATCTGGCTCCTTTCAAAAGTTGACAACTCGTCTCTTTAGGGTATAATCTTCACTCGCAAGCTTTCTAACAACCCGGCCCCGTAGCTCAATGGTAGAGCAGTTGACTCTTAATCAATTGGTTGAGCGTTCGAGCCGCTCCGGGGTCATCCAGAAGGGTGGAGACGGGCCGCACAGCGCCTGCGCCCACCCTTTTGAGTTAAGTTGCAGGTGTTTCCACCTCAATTTGCGGATTATCATATCATATGCCGCCAGCGGGCGGAGGTTTAATCGTTGACTTGAACTCAGGATAAAGGATTAGCAATGCGATTAAAGGATAAAGTGGCCGTCATCACGGGCGGGACGCGCGGGCTGGGGCGGGCGCTCGGCCTGGCGTTTGCCGCCGAGGGCGCCAGGGTGGTGTTCAGCGGGCGCTCTGCCCGCTCGCTCGCGCCGGCGCTGGCTGAGTTTGAAAAAGCCGGTTTCCAGGCGCATGGATGGGTTGCGGATGCGGGCGACCTTGAACAGACCGCCGCCCTGGCGGCGCAGGCGTTCGAAGTCTTTGGTGGCCTGGACATCTGGGTCAACAACGCCGGCACGCAGGGCGTGTATGGTCCGACGCTCGACATCGATCCAGGCGTGATCGAGCAGGTCGTGCGCACCAACGTCATGGGAGTGTACTACGGCTCGCGGGTCGCCATGCGGCGCTTTGTCGAGCAGGGGCATGGCAAGCTGATCAACATCATCGGCGCGGGCGGGCGCAGCTCGACGCCTTATCAAAACGCGCTGGCGTCGAGCAAGGCCTGGGTGCGCAGTTTTTCACACGCCCTGGCGGCTGAAACAAAAGACAGCGGGGCGGGAGTTTACGCTTACAGCCCTGGGATCGTGCTCACGGATATGCTCAGCGACCTGCGGGTGGTCGAGGGGTCGGAGAAGCGCCTGGAGCGCTTCCCGACCATCATGCGCATGTGGGCGCGCCCGCCCGAGCAGGTGGTTGAAAAGGCCGTCTGGCTGGCATCCTCCGCAACGGATGGCAAGACGGGCCTGGAAATCTTCAATTTGACGCCGTTCGAGATGCTGGCAGGCGCGGCGCGCGAAGGTCTGCGCATGCTGCTGCGCAAGGAGCCGCCGGGGGTGGATCTAAAGATCACGACCGTCCCGCCAAGCCGGTAACCGTTCCGGAGGGGCAGGCGCCGGACTTGAGCGAGTTCTGGCCTGTAATCAGCACCAAGCGCATGGAGAAGGTTGATGAGCGCACCACAAAACATTGAGGTTATCCGGACGCGCCGGGCGGTGATCCGCCCCTTCGCCGAGACCTACATCTTTATCTCGTTGACGGCTTACGCCGTCACCGTGGTCGCCACCCGCTTCTTCCTGGCGCTGACCGGGTATCCGCAGCTTGGAACGGCGGTGCTGCACTTTGCCCACGCGCTGTGGGGCGGGCTGCTGCTGTTTGCGGGCGGGCTGCTGATCCTGATTGTGGCGAACCAGACCGCGCTCACGCTCGCGGCCGTGCTCAACGGCGTCGGGGCGGGGCTGTTTATCGACGAGATCGGCAAATTCATCACCCATCAAAACGATTACTTCTTCGCCCCCGCCGCGCCGATCATCTATTCGCTCTTCCTCCTGCTGGTGCTTCTCTACCTGATGGTGCGGCGCTCGCGCCAGAACAGCCCCCGCGCCGCGATGTACCGGGCGCTGGCGGGCATGGGAGAGATTTTGGATCACGATCTCGACCCTCACGAACGGGAGCAATTGCTCTCCGAACTGGCGATCGGGCAGACCGCCTCCGAGCCGCACATCGTCCACCTTGCATGCCGCCTGGCAAGTTACCTGCAGGACGAGCCCCTGCCGCTGGCCGCCTACCGCCCGAGCCCCTGGGCGCGCCTGAGCGAGCGGGTGCATGCTGCAGGGGCGCGGCTTGGGCGTCAGAACCATTACCGCTTGATCCAGGCCGCCACGGCGGCGCTGTGCCTGAATGCCTTTCTACCTCCCGTCCTTCTGACATGGACCCGTCTTGCGCCCGCTGGGGAAGCGCCCTGGCTGGCGGCGCTGCTGCTCAACCCGGCGGAACTGGCTTTCAAACACCCGGCCTGGTTTATCGCCCGCCTGAGCCTGGGGGTGGCGGTCGGGGCGCTCTATCTGGCGGCTTTGTTCTTACAACTGCGCGGCCGCGAGGTGGAGGGCGTGAACGCCGCCATACTGGCGGCGCTGCTCTCGCTCACCGCGGTGCGCCTGATGACCTTCTACCTGAACCAGTTTAGCTCGCTGGCGGGGTTGTTCGCCAACCTGGCGCTCTTTCTGGTGATGCTGGCCTATCGAGAGTGGTATCTGCTGGGCGGGACAAAAAACCAACAACAAATATAACCTGGAGGATTGAACTACATGCAGTTTTCTTATCATTCCCTGGCGGACAGCCGCCAGGCAAGCGGCGCGGTGGTAGTGATCGACGTGATACGGGCGTTCACCACCGCCGCCTGTGCTTTTGCGGTTGGAGCGCGGGACATTACCCTGGTTGGCGCGGTTGACGACGCCTGGGCGCTCCGGGAAGAGATGCCCGAAGCCTTGCTCATGGGAGAGGTCAGCGGTTTTCCAGTCGAAGGGTTTGACCTGGGCAACTCGCCGGTCGAAGTGCTCGAACGCGACCTGACCGGCGCCAGGCTGATCCAGCGCACCAG